>JAUIGT010000053.1 GCA_030432615.1 Verrucomicrobiia bacterium | reverse complement strand
GCACGGGCAGAGCGGCGCCTGGGTCAGCGAACTGCTGCCACACACCGCGAAGATGGTCGATGACATCGCCATCGTGAAGACCCTCTGGACCGAGGCCATCAATCACGACCCGGCCATCACCTACATTCAGACCGGCAGCCAGATTCCCGGCCGCCCCAGCCTCGGCGCCTGGCTCAGCTACGGGCTCGGCAGCGACAACGAGAACCTGCCCGCCTTCGTGGTCCTGAATTCCACCTGGTCGGCCAAGCGCGACGCCCAGGCGCTCTTCTCGCGGCTCTGGGGCAGCGGCTTTCTCCCGTCCAAGCACCAGGGCGTGGCCTTGCGTTCCCAGGGCGACCCGGTCCTTTATCTATCCAATCCCAACGGCGTCAGCCCCGACATCCGCCGCGCCATGCTCGACGGCGTCCAGGAACTGAATCGCAAGCACTACGATGAGATCGGCGATCCCGAGACCCACGCCCGCATCACCCAGTATGAGATGGCGTTCCGGATGCAGACCTCGGTGCCCGACCTCACCGATCTCTCCGACGAGCCCGACTACATCTTCGACATGTATGGTCCCGACGCACGGAAGCCGGGCACCTTCGCGTATCACTGCCTACTCGCCCGCCGCATGGCCGAGCGCGGCGTGCGCCTGACCCAGATCTTCCACCGCGGCTGGGACCAGCACGGAAACCTCACCGGCGACCTTCCCCTCCAATGCGGCGACGTCGATCAGCCCAGCTGGGCGCTGGTGCAGGACCTGAAGATGCGCGGTCTTCTCGACGATACCCTCGTGGTCTGGGGCGGGGAGTTCGGCCGCACCGTCTACTGCCAGGGCGGCCTCACCAAGACCAACTACGGTCGCGATCACCACCCGCGCTGCTTCACCATGTGGATGGCCGGGGGTGGCGTGAAAGGTGGCACCGTCTACGGCGAGACCGACGATTTCAGCTACAACATCGTCCGCGACCCCGTCCACATCCGCGACCTCAACGCCACCATCCTCCACCAGCTTGGCATCGACCACAATCGCTTCACCGTGAAACACCAGGGCGCCGACATGAAACTCACCGGCGTCGAGGCTCACGCGCACGTGGTCAAGGGAATCCTGGGGTAGTTTGGCTGCGGAATCGAAAGAACGGCCCGCATTTTCTTGAAATTGGTCGAAAAGGCGAGGTCAGCAGCCCTGCCTGGGAAAGCGCGTAGCCTTGCTGTGCAGCCGGTTTCCATAGTCATTCTCGCTCCAGCAGATCGACTGGATGGGGATGGGTGCCGGCCATGTTGGGAGAAAAGGGGAGCGGAACGGAGAGGAGCAGATTTCCCGGAAAATGGCTAAGAGATTGTCCGAGTGGCCGTTTCATAGACAAGCATGCTCCAAGCGCTGAGGGGAGAGCCCCAGGTGCTTCCCACTGGGGGATTGCCAGTAGAGCGATGCGATACTGGCCACGAAGCGGTGGCCAGCCGAGTCCAATAACGAATTGGTGCCCCAAGGAAGAATTGAAGAAGAGTTTTTTGAACAAAAATCCCAAATCGATTGTCTCACCGGAATGTGAAATGGCAGGAAGCCTCGATTGCGAACAATTCTTCCCCTTTTTCCTGTCTCGGCCTGATCGGGCCTGAGCAATTCGCAGAAGAAATCTCTGGATACAAGACTATGACCCCCACCCCTAGCAGCCGTCACCGCGTTCCCTTGATCGCCCTTAGTTCACTCCTGTTGTTCTCCTGTGTTTCGACAGCGAGCAGCCGAGAACTCGAGATCCAAGGGACAAAAGTTCCCGTCGAAATCACCTGCTCCGACTTTCCCTTGGTGCTGAATGGGACCGCGGTTAGAAAGAAGTTCGGGTTCAGCGTCTATCTGGCAGCTCTCTATCTCAGCGAGCAGAGCCGGGATGACGAAACCATCATGAAGAAAGACCGTCGCAACAAGCGGGTTCACATCACGATGCTTCGGGAAGTCAGCGCCCATACCTTCAATTCAACGATCCAGAAGAATATCGACGTGAATTTCTCCACCGATGAGAAGCGGGAGTATTCGAAAGAACTGGATGACTTTCTCGGCTGTTTCCGCGGGGGATCGGACCTCAAGAAAGGAAGCACCATCGATATCGACTTCGTCCCGGAAATCGGCATGTTGATATCGGTTGATGGCAAGGCGCACGAGGCGATTCCAGGCGAGGACTTTTATCACGCGATCCTTCGGCTCTGGATCGGCAATCCTCCACAGGAATCCTTGAAAACCGGCCTCCTCGGCTTGGTGATGGATTGAGTTTCCCCAGGGCGTCCAGCCTATCGGACGTGTTCTCGAGCGCACCTCTGGCTATACGACGGCCTTCCGAGGAGGGCTCAGTATGCCTTGACTACCGGCCCGGGTATCATAGGATGGCGAGCCTCAACCATCCACCGGCAAACGTATGCCATTCGGGCGTCTCAGAACCTATTTACTGATCTTGGCAGGACTCCTGGTCGTCCTCGCCGGTTGTTCGAGGTATTCGACCACGATGGAGAAGAGAGGCTCCTCGGTGGCGGTCACCGGTGAGCAGCAGGAACTGCTGGAATCAAATCGGGCGTTCAAGGGCAAGCCGCTTGAGAAGATCGGTCGTTATCTGGACGCTGCTGACGTGGCCCGGACGAAATTGGCCGCCGATCCAGAGAATGCGCTGGTCCGGTCCGACTACAACTTTGCGGTGGGCCGAATCATCGAAGTCATCGGCGAGGAAAAACTCGAGCCTTGGGAACAGCCACTCATCTGCCCGTCTGGACGGGGCGACTCGTGGAGCTTGACCTTGCCTCCCCCGGATCCTCGCCCGGAATATCACCCGCGAAATTTCGAAATGTCTCCGGCCGATCGACTCGAGTTCAAGGGGGAGCTGGTCGGAGAGCGTATGGTCAAGCAGGGACTCGGAGCTCCGACAGTCGTGGTGGGCAAAGACATCGATTTCACGAAGATCGACCAGTTCGCCCAAGGAAAGCAGGTCTTCTACGGCTTGACCGGGGTGGCCGATTTCGAGGGTAGCGGCGTGACGCTCCGAATGCTGGACCCCCTCAATCAGGAAAACGTCCTGTTCGATGGGCACGAATATCCTCTCGCGGGTGATTTTCAGGCGCCGCTGGCCCTGGGGCTGGCGGAACTGGACATGAAGAAGAAGGAGCTGAAAGGCTTCTTCAAGCCCGATGAACTCCTCACTTCCGCTCGGTTGGCTCGTCTCCAGCCCTATGATCCGGAAAAGATCCCCGTGGTGTGTATCCATGGTCTTGGCAACTCTCCAGCGACGTGGATGCCGGTGATTGATTTCCTGAGGAACGACCCCGTGGTCAGGGAAAACTATCAGTTCTGGTTCTTTTCCTACCCGACGGGAATTGCCTACCCGATGATGACCGCCGTCCTGCGCCATCAGCTCGACCAGTTCAACGAACGCTACCCGGATCACAAGGATATCGTGGTGATCGGGCACAGCATGGGTGGAATGATCGCTCGGCTGCTTATTTCCGAAAACGGTACCCAGCTCTGGGATGCCTACTACGATCGACCTCCCGAGGAGATCCCTTTCTCGGACTGGACGCGGATGGTCATGAAGAGGACCCTGATATTCGAGCCACAGGAAGACATCGGGCGGGTCATCTTCGCCTCCGCCTCTCATCGCGGCAGCGACGACGCGTCCGGTTTCCTGGGTAAACTCGGAGCCAAGGCCATCGGAGATCCAATCAATGACCACAATGTCAACGAGGAGGCCCTTCGATACGTTCGTCCCGAGATCGGCCAGAATGGGCAGAAACACCTCCCGAACAGCATCGAGGTGCTGAACCCGGAGAATCGATTCCTCAAGCTCGTGGATCAGCTCCCCCTGAAATCGGATGTTCCTTTTCACTCGATCATCGGCGACCGCGGAAAGGGAGGGAACCTCGATAAGACCAAACCTCAGAGTAGCGACGGGATCGTTCCTTACTGGAGTAGTCACCTCGACGGCGCTGAAAGCGAACTGATCATTCCCAGTGGTCACTGGAGTCACCTGCACCCGATGGGAATGGCCGAGATCAAGCGAATCCTGATCCTCCACGCCGCCGCCCCGTAATTGTCCGGTGGTATGATTGACATCTGATCAGCGGCGCGGGAGTTTGGTGGGACTGCCCACCCATGACAGCTTCCAACGGTTCCCTCAAAATCCACCCTCCCGATCCGCACCCGGAGATCCTGCTCGATCACGCGCTCACCCCGATGGAGGCCGTGAATACCCTGTATTCCCATGGGGAGGAGGAGTTGAGCGAGGCGATCTTTGCGAGTGTCAGTCGACAGGTCTTTGGCGAGGCGGCTCCCGAACCCTCCGGCAGACTGCGTCGATTCCTTGCCCGGGGTGTGCTGCGTCTCCTGAGGCGCCGCACTCGAAAGGAATATCGTCAGGGGACCGATGGACAGGAAATGACGGTCTACCGGAACAGTTTGCTGGAGCGTTCGGGGCACCCCTACGCAATGACCTTGCTGTCACCCTCGGCGGCCAACAACTCGACCTTCGTGGAAGGGGGCGATCCGATGAATGCGCCCTACATGATGATCTGTCCGACGATCAGCCGGAACGCCGGCACCTGGGACAGGCTGCTCCTTGATTCCGTCCAGGCACGAGACGTTCAACTCCGCTTCATCTGGGAAACCAGAAGCACCTATGATTCGGCGAAAGCCCGACTGGATCGGGGCAATACGGTCCGGATCAAGGCGGCGGCTTGCGGCACCGGGCTGAGTACCATCCTGGTATTCGATCGGCTGATTCGCGACGGTTATGATCCGGACTCGATTACCGCCATCCTCACGGATCGGGAGGAGGCGAACGTGCAAAGGGCGAGAATCCTGCTGGAAAAACTCGCCACCACGAGCGCCAACCTCGCCGACGAGTCTGAGCACAAGGGGATCACGGCACGGACCATGGATCTCCTGCACGACCTTCCTTCGCAGGCGATCTCTGGTGGACACGACCGCTATCACGTGGTCACCCTCGTGGGGATTCTCGAGTATTTTCGCGGCTTCACCTGTGAGACGACAGAGGAGCACTATGACGAGCCCCTACTGGGGGAAGAGTCGGAAGGAGAGGAGCTGATTCGCAAGGTTGGGGCGATCACCGCTGATTCGGGGGTGCTGATCGCCAACACCTATCGGGTGGAACCCGGCGCCCGTATTCTCGAGGTCTTCGGCAAGAAACTCCGCTATCGCAATCGTGAAGACCTTCACGCCCTTGTCAGGACTGGCGGATTCGTTCCCGTGAAGACGGCCGGCTCCGGCAATGTCTACGATACCGAGGTGTTCGAAAAGGAATCGCCCGAGGGATGAATCGGAAGAGTCCTCCGGCGCTTCCCGAAGCCTAGCGAAGCGTCGCCATCATCCGAGGAGTGAAATCCTCGTCCGTGTATTCCACATCGTGTCGGATATTCGATCCGTCGAGTTCGGTCTCGGACCCCATTCCCGGGCGCCGCACCATCAGTTTTGCGGGAATGTTTCGACCCCTGTCGTCCTTGCTGACCCGGAGAGTTTCGATCTCCCTGACCAGGTTGCCGGAGCCGTCGTATTTCTGCACTTTCATGGTGACCATCTTGTCCGGATCGACCCAACTCTTCACGACGCCGTAGGGACTGGAATCGCCGGGACCGGGCCGCGATTCAAGAATGACACAATCGGCTCGGCCCAACGTCTCATTCTCTATGATGTCCTGGTAGCTGAGGTCGCTGCCGAAGACTGAATCGGTGAGGTCCGACTTGTCGAGAGATTCGGCAGTGTCGGCAGGTGGCTTGAAGGTGAAGCCGCGGGGCGTCGATGTGCCTTCTTGGCTGAGGAGGGCCGATTCTCCCTTCCTGTCGGCAGGAAAGATCACCTGGTAGAGAACCTCGGACTGCGAATCGAGATGCCGAGACTTGATCTGCATGTTGAGAACGGTCTTGTCATCCCCGGAATTGATGATCATGCGAAGCCGGGTCAGTGAGCTTCCATCCTCGATTCCAGCGGCCAGTTTCGCCGCCAAGTCGGTAGCATCCTGTGCAGAAACAGGAAGAAAGGGAACGGTGCCGATGCCGAGTCCGAGAGGGGCGAGTAGAACCAGAGGGAGAGCCGTGCGTCGTTTCATGGATACCCTGACAGAAGGATCAGGTCCACGGTCCGTCAACTTTGAATCGCGGCACTGGGCATCATCCGCGAGCTGCGCCAGGCGGGATAGAGGCCGCTGACCACGCCAACGATGACGGCAATGCCGATGGCCCGGAAGACCAGTTCCTTGCTGAAGTCCGGTTCGAGAATGCCTCGGATCGTATCGGTCTGCACCAGGAGCTCGAGAGACACGAACCCGATCAGGATGCCGACAATGCCACCGATCAGCCCGAGAATGGCTGATTCGCAGAGCACGAGAAAAACGATCATTCGGCGTTTCCAGCCCAGTGCCAGAAGAATCCCGATCTCGTGGGTACGCTCGAAAACGGTCATCAGCATGGTGTTCATCACTCCCAGGATCCCAACGATGATTGCCAGCAGGGAGGTGCTCCAACTCATCGCTTGGGCGATCCGAAATCCTTGGCTGGTTCCCACTACCTCGCTCGCGCGAACGGCTCGACCCTCGGGATAGATCGTCTCGATTTCTTCCATCAATGCTTCCAATTCCTCCTCGGAGATCCCCTCGGAAACCCTGAGGTCGAGGAAATTCGCCTTGCCCTCGTATCCCATGACCTCCTGGAAACGAGACAGGGCCAGGATAATGGCGCCATTCTCCACCACCGAACCGCCATCGACGATTCCGACGATCTCGAATTCATCGATTTCTATCTGGACCGTGTCTCCGACCTCCTTCTCGAGAACGTCGGCTGCGAGCCGACCGACAACCACCGCCTTTTCGTTCTCGTCCCTGGGCATCCGGCCCTCCAACACCTTCAACTGATCCCAGGTAAAACCTCCCCACTCCCGGCCCGAGACCATCATCATGGGCGCGTCCTCCACCATGAGCATCTTCATGAGGACGGTGGTGGCTTCCTCCACATCCGGCAACTCGGCGACCTTCGGCTTGAGCGATTCGTCGAAGACCTGGGGCATCATGCCTCCTTCCATGTTGCTGACGATCACATCGATCCCGATCACATCGAGTTGATTGACGACACTCTTCTCGTATCCGGAAGCGATTCCGACCAGCGCAACGACAGCGGCGATACCGACGGAGATTCCCAACAGGGTGAGGCCGGTGCGGACGGGACGGCGCCAGAGGCCTCGCAATGCGATGGTGAAGAAATTCATGAGGGGTGCGACTGGTGGGAGGCTGCCGGAGCCTTGGGGTCGGAGATGATCCGGCCGTCTTTCATCTGGACGATACGCGAGGCGTTTTCCGCGACTTCGATGTCATGAGTGACGAGGACCATGGTCGTCCGGTGCTCTGCGTGCAATTTTCCCAGAAGTTGCATGATCTGGACTGCGGTATCGCTGTCCAGGTTGCCGGTCGGTTCATCCGCCAGGAGGACGGTGGGATTGTTGGCGAGACTTCGCGCGATCGCCGCTCGCTGGCGTTCTCCGCCCGAGAGCTTCGTGGGCAGGTGTCCGAGACGGTGAGACAGGCCGACGGCCTCGAGGAGTTCCACCGCTCGTTCTTTACGGCTCTTTGCCGTGTTTCCAGGCAGCCCGAACATCGGGATCTGAACGTTCTCCTCGACGGTGAAGGTGGGAAGGAGGTGAAAGGATTGAAAGATGTAGCCTATCTCCCGGGCGCGGAATTCCGCGGGGTCGGGAAGGTTGCCGATGTCTTGCCCCTTGAAACGCAGCGTCCCGCTGGAGGGATGATCAAGGGACCCGAGCAAGTGAAGGAGGGTGGACTTTCCACTTCCGCTGGTGCCGATCATGGAGACGAATTCACCGTCCTCGATCCGCAGAGTGACTCCCCGGAGGGCCTGGACCTTGCCTTGGTCAAACTCCTTGGTTACGTCCACGACATCGAAAATCGGCGTCGCGGTGTTATCGGTCTGGTCCTGGGAATCCATGATTTAGTCGTTGCCGGCGGCGGTCGTTGTCCATTGTCCGCCCACCCGGGGATCTCCCAGCTTCCGGATCAAGTCGGCAAAGGCCGAGCGGTAATTCGGATACGGACGGGTGTCTCCCTCTTCGGTGGGTTCGAGCCAGTCGGTATGCTGCGGAAGCTCGTAGTGAGGAAGCGTCATCTTGACGTGGTGAATTCCATGGAGCGGCTCGTGCAGGAGTGTCATCGATACCAGGCGGCCGGCCCAGGAGTCGGCGATGATGCTGCGCGTGGCACTGCGGGAGGTGTTGCCACTGAGGCCGACGTGTTCGATGTATTTGCGCCAGCTCTGGAGATTGCCTGCGATGAAGGCGGGCATGAAGTAGTTGAAAAAGAACCAGGGCCAGAGATCAAAGTAAGCCACCAGGGCGACATTGACGGTCCAGAAGGAGATGCCGAGCGCAATTTCCTTCCAGATCCGGGAGCGGACCTTCCGGTTGGATACCGGGGAATCCCTCTGGAAGAACACCCGCAGGAACAGGTAGGGAGTCAGGAAAAGGCCGAAATTCAGCTCGAGGAATGCCACCAGGCGCCGTTTCCAGAGAGGAGAATCCGTTTCCACGAAAGGCCACAGTTCCACGTCTTTTTCCGTGGCCAGGTGAAGGTGGTGTTTCTGGTGCAATGCCTGGTAGAGCGTGAAGGGGATGTGACAGAGAATCCCGACGAGGGTTCCGCTGAGGTTGTTGGCCCATCGATGTTTCCGCAGGAAGCCGTGAGATGCCTCATGAAACGCGATCAGCAGGGCGTGCATGAGATGGCTGAGGAACAGCATCAAGAGCACCGAAGTCAGCCACCACTCCTGGAAAACCGTGAAAGCAAGGATGACCTGGGTGAGGTAGAAGATGCCCGACACGATCGGGTAAGCGGCCCGGCTCGCCCAGGGAATGTAGTGGGTCGTGGGGGTGGGGGACGGCATGGGGAAGGGAGAATGCGGCGGGTGAGCCGAGACTCAAACGGTCATGGAATCAGGGGTGATGTCAGGATCGTGGCAGACTTTCGTCAACACTGCCCGGAACAGTTGGTCGAGTTCCTTGATGTCGTCCAGGGAGATGACCGATGGTCGATGCAGCCAGACTACCTCGAATCCCCCGGCATCCTCCGTCATCTCGCAGGCGATGTCAAAACGAGCGGTGCCGGTGGACCAGACCCGAAGTTTCGTCGCGATGCCGGGTAGGACCACATCGGGAACGGGATGGTTCTGAAAGGCGAAACGGACATCGAAAAGCGTGTGATGGCCGCGCGACGACGAGGCGCCGATGGACTTTGCCAACTCGGCGAAGGGCATCGCGTGCGCGAAGGCGTCCATCGTGTCCTCGTGCAATGACCGCAGTCGGTCCGAGAAGGGCCGGTCCCGATCGACCTGTCCGCGGAGGGGGACGACGGAGGAGAAATAGCCCATGGTTTCCTTAACGGCGGCGGTGTTGCGATTCGCAACCGGCGAGCCCACCACGATGTCGTCGGAGTTGCTCCATCGATAGAGGGCCAGTTGGAACGCCGCCAGGAAGGTGCTGAATTGGGTAGCCCCCACCTTGCGGGCCAGTTCGCGGACCGAATCGGCGAGTTTCGCCGGCACCGAGGTCACCCACTTGTCCAGTGGACCGCGCTCGCGGGCCGCGGAATGTTGATCGGCGAAGAGGAGTTTGGAGCCGTCGAGGCGGGGCCTCCAGAAGTCGACATGACGTTCCAGTTCCTTCCCGGTCCACCGCGCTCGTTCGGCAGCACCCCAGTCGGAATAGGTCATCGGCACGGGGGACATCGATTCCCGGACGCCGCTGACCTTGCCGAGAGTCTTACCCGACTCCGTGACACCAAGGATGTAGGCACCACAGAGGTCCTCCACGAAGGCACCAAGGGTCCAGCCGTCGGAGATGGCATGATGGGTGGTGAAAACGAAAAGGAAGTCCTCCGGCCCCCGTTGGAAGAGATCCATGCGATAGAGCGGACCCCGCACCAGGTCGAAGGGTTCGCGAAAACTGGAGGCCATGATTTCCTCCATGGCTTCCGGTCTCGTCTCGGATTCGCTCAGCTCCCGGAAGCGCATGACCAGGTCGCCTGTGGAACGAATGATCTGGAGGGGACGTTCCTTGCCGGGAAGAATCGAGGTCCGCATCACCTCCTGCCGCTCGATCACCTTCCGGATGGCCTGCCTGCTGGCCTCCGGAGTGATGGGGCCCCGCACCTCGAAGAAGGAGCAAACGTTGTTGGCGGGATCACCCGGGGCGACCGCCGAAGTCTCCCATACTTCCCGCTGAGGGAAGGTGAGAGGTTGCAGCCGGGCCTGCCCGCTCGCCAGCGCCTGCTTGAGACGGGTTCTGGGATCCTGCTGCTGCGATTCCATCAGGAGAGAATGGCTGGTCAGCTGGCGTTGGACTTCTCGGCGGTCTCGGGATCGGCGTCCTCGTCCGACTCCGGCACATCGTCGAGGAGGTTGTCGAGATCCTCGTCGGAGAGCGCATCGAGATCGATTTCCTCGAGATCGAGTTCTTCTTCCACCGCTACCTTCTGGTCCGGTTCGGCGGGAACTGCCGTTCCCGGGCTCTCGTTGCCGCCCAGGTGACTCGCGATGAGCTTCGCGATCTGTCCGGTGGTCCTTGCCCGCATGAGGCTTGTCGGGGGCAATGTCACTCCGATCGAACCTTCGATGAGGTTCTCAATCTCCACGCCCATCAGCGAGTCGATCCCGAGGTCGGTGAGGGGCTGATCTTCCCGCAAGGTTTCCGGTTTGACCCGGAGGACCGAGCCGACGAGGTGCTGGACTGCGAGGAGGATGGTGGCGTCCCGTTCCTCCGGTGCCGCGTCGTCGATCTTGCTTCGCCAGTCGGCAGTGCCGCCGGAGCCGGACTCCTCGAAATCCACTCCTGCTGCGAAGATGCGCTCGAGCAGGGGGTTCTCCTGGAGACCGCGGAAGGCCTGGCGCCACTTGGCCCAATCGACCCGAATCGCCGCCAGCTGGGGGGCATTGGCTTCAAGGAAGGATTCCAGCAGAGAGGTAACCTCGTTCGGAGCGATCGCCTCGGTGCCCTGGCGAGCCAGGTATTCGGCGACACGCTCGTTCCGTGCCACGTAGCCGTCACCGCCGAGGACCCCCCAGTTGATTGCCAAGGCAGGCAAACCGAGAGCTTTGCGGTGATGGGCGAGCGAATCCAGAAAGGCATTCGCTGCGGAGTAATTACCCTGGGCCGGGTTCCCGAAAACGCTGGAGATCGAGGAAAAGAGGACGAAGGCGTCGAGGTCCATCGATTTGGTGGCCTCGTGCAACATCCAGGCTCCGATCGCTTTCGGTCTCATCACGGATTCCATGCGGTCCGGGTTCAAGTCGGCCAAGGGAGCGTCGTCGATCACCATCGCCAGGTGGAAGACACCCTTGAGCGGGCGACCGGTGGCGGCGATCTGCTCGAAGAGATTCGTGACATCGCCCGGAGATCCGGCGTCGGCCTTGGCGACTTCCACCTCGACGTCGCGTTTCTTCATCTCGGCGACGAACTCCTCGGCACCGTCGGCTTCCATCCCGCGACGGCTGGTCAGGACAAGATGGCGGGCGCCACAATCGACCAGCCAGTTCGAGAGTACCTTGCCGAAACCGCCGAGACCGCCGGTGATGAGGTAGGTGGCATCGGGATCGCCCTGGAAGGCGGGACGCGGCGCCAGACCCTTTCGAAGCATGAACGGTTCGGCGAAAGAAATCACCACCTTGCCGATGTGTTTCCCGGCCGCCATGAGGCGGAAAGCCGCATCGATGCGATTCGCGGGGAAGGCGCGATAGGGAAGTGGGGAGAGAGAGCCTTGCTCGACCAACGCGGTGATCTCGGCCATGAGGTCGCGGGTCAGTTCCTCGTCGCCGGCGAAGATCGCGTCCATGGCAACGACGTGGAAAGAGGCATTCCGTCGCAGCGAAAAGAGCGGGAGCTTGGCGTTCTGGTAGATGTCTCGTTTCCCGATCTCGACGAATCGACCGGATACGGCGAGACAGGACAAACCCATGGGAATGGCCTCCGAGGCGAGGGAATTGAGCACGATATCGACGCCCCGCCGGTCGGTGAGTTCCATGACGAGTTCGGCGAAATCGCCCGCGCGGGAATCGATGACCTCCCACACCCCCAGAGTTTTCAGGAGATCCCGTTTCACCGGGCTTCCCGCGGAGGCGATCACCTTCGCCCCGAAATGGTGGGCGATCTGGATGGCGGCCATCCCGACCCCGCCGGCTCCCGCCTGGACGAGGACGATATCTCCCTCGCGAATGCGGGCCACGTTGTTGAGCGCGTGCCAGGCCGTCATGAATACCACGGGAATCGTGGCCGCCTCCTCGCAGGTGATGCAATCGGGCAGGCGCACCACGTCGGCCGCACGGGCGAGGGTATGGGTGGCGAGACCGAAGACCGCCAAGCCGAACACGGTGTCTCCCACAGCCACGTGCTCGACACCTTCGCCGATGGCGATGACCTCTCCGGCCACCTCGTCGCCGTACATGTGAGCGTCCTCGGTTTCGGCCGGATAGAGTGCCAGCGCCTTGAGCACATCGCGGAAATTCATGCCGGCCGCATCGACCCGGATCAGGACTTCGCCGGGACCCGGTTTCTCCGCGACGAACGGCGAGAATTCGAGACTGTCGAGGATGCCGCGCTCCTTGGATTCGAGTCGCAGCGGAATCGACGGGTCGAGCGGTTGATCCTGCTTGAGGAATCCCCGTGAAAGTCGCTGGACGTAGCGGGCCTCGCCGCGTAGCGCGACTTCCCGTTCCGTCTCCTCCCGCAGCAGTTCTCCCCAGAGCAGGTCCTGATCCTTTTCCGTTTCCACCGGTGGCAAATCGATCGCCCGGCAGCTCACCTTGCCATGTTCACTCAAGAGAACGCGGAAGAGGCCGATCGCCGGGCCCTGGCTGACCGAGACCGGAGTCCGCTCGCGCCCCACGTCGTGCGCGCCGCGGGTGACGAGGTCCAGTTTCACACCGCCCGCCGGGAAAGCCTCGTCGAGACAATGCGAGAAATGCAAGAGCGCGTCCGTTCCGACGAGGGCGTCGCTACCGTCCTCGGCCACGTCTTGGTCGAGTGCCCAGCAGTAGACGAATCGCTCCGGCTTGTCCTCGCTGCTCCACGAGTTGAAGAGCGCCTTCCAGTCTTCCGGGTTCCCGGAACGGATCGCGATGGCGTCGCCTTCGATTTCGAGGGCTTCTCCCCTGGTTACGACCCGACAAAGGCTGCCGGCGGAACGCAGTTTCTCGGCGATACCGGTGCCCACGCCGGATTGATCGGCAAAGATGAGCCACGAACCTTCGATCGTGGGCTCCGGGAGAGTCTCAGCCGAAGCGGCCTCACCGTCCTCGAACGCTTTCCGAGCGAAGACGGCGACCTGGCCCTCGTCGCCTTCGGGACCGAGTAGACCGGGAATGGAAAGGGTTTCCTCGAACCCGACCTCGCGAAGCACGTTCTCCCAGGCTTCCCGGGAAAGAAGCGGTTGCTCCGGACGGAGGTCACGATCGGTCAGTTGCCACCAGCCGCTGGTCAGGCCGAAGATCGATTCGGTCCACAACTGCGGGTTCGACACGTCCATGAAAACCAGGGTGCCACCCGGTTTCAGCAGGTCCTTGAGCGATGTCAGGCTGGCCCGGACGTCCTCGACGGCGTGCAGCACGTTGGTGCCGACGATGAAATCGAACGAGCCCGCCTCCAGGTTGTGATTCCTGAAATCGTTTTCCAGATTGTAGGCCTGGTATTCGACTTCCGGGAAATTCGCCAGTTTCTGCTGTGCCGTCTGGAAGAAGCCGGCGGAAATGTCGGTGAACAGGTAGTGGTGCAGGTTTCGCTCGAGGACCGGCAGCACGTAGGCGGCGAGGCCGCCGGTGCCGGCCCCGACCTCGAGAATGCGCAGGCCGCGCCCTTCCGGCAGTCGCTCGGCGGCTTCCTTGAGAGCGGCGCCGATTCCCGACATCCAGTGGCTGGCCAGCAGACCGTCGCCGTAGAAATGTTCGAGCAGGTCGGCACCCGACCCGCCGAACAGGATCTGGACGGCGTCTTCTTCTCCGCGGAGGATCGGTCCCAGCGCCGCCCCGGTGGTGGCGCTGAGGGTTCCTTCCGGGACATGGCCCGGGTGCTTGGTGAAAAACTCGCGCAACTCCCGCGAAGCGGAGTCGGCACAGGCTTCGAAGGCGGGGGTGGCTTTCCAGGTTTCCCCTTCGCCGCTCTCGAGCAGGCCACGGTCACCGAGTTTGCTCATCAGGCGTCCGAATACCTGGAGCATGGCCTCGGCCACTCCCAGGGACTCGGCGGAAAACTCTTCTCCGGCGCTCACGCCCATCTCGCGAAGACCCCTGGCGACCTGGGCGGCAGCGAGATCGTCCTCGTCCGCCATCACTCCTTCGAGCCGGTCTCGCCCTCGCAGGGCCAGCACCTCATCGACGGCCTTCCGTGCGGCTTCCCAGAGGTCCTCCAGGGGTGCGGGCGGCAGGGGCGCGGGGGTGCCCTCGGAATCGGTTCGTTCCCAGTCGACATGGTAGACCAGGTCTCGGCCCCCGTTCGACCCCGAACGCTTCGCGGTCGACATGGCCACGGCGCGGAAACCATCGACCAGCACGCAGGGGCTGCCTTCCTGGTTGTAGATCTCGATCCGGCCCTCGAGCAGTTCCGGATTGCAGCTCAGGACCCTGGCGTTGACCCGGCCCTCGGTTCCCGGGCTACCGAGATACAGGATCCGGTCGAACCTGACCGGGAGCTTCATGGTGGACCGGCGATCCTCGACGGTCCGGGCGCCGGCCGAAAAGACGTGGAGGGCGGCGTCGAGGATGACCGGGTGCAGGGCATACTCGTCGCTTCGGCGGGCCGACTCCTCGGTCAGCGAAACGACCCCGGTGGAAGTGCCGTTGCCGGCGTGCAGGTCGCGGGCCCTGCGAAACTCCGGGCCGTATTTCAGGCCGAGGTCGGACATGTATTCGTAGAAATCGGAAACCGCGACCGGAACCTGGCCCACGTCCGGCTCCGTCCACTGACGGGTGGCGAACGTCGATCCGGTTCGCTCGGTGCGAAGACTGCCGACCACGTGGACCGACCAACTGGGGGACGGTTCGAAACGGCTCTGGATCGTGAAGGTTCGATCGCCCGGATCGTAGACCAGTTCCATCACCAGTCCTTGTGGAGGATCGGTGAGGATCAGGGGTTTCCGAATCTCGAATTCCTCAACGGCGAAGGGTTGGCCCTCGAACAGTTGCATACCGGCTTCGAGAACCATCTCCACGAATGCGGCGGCGGGGTAGATGATGTGGGTATCCACCTTGTGATCGCGGAGGTAGGCGAGGTGACGCTCGTCGATCCGCGACGTCCAGGTCGGAAGGGCTCGAGGCAACCGCATTTCCAGGAGCCCCTTGCCACCAGGTGCCAGACGGCCTTCCCGAAGTTCCGCCGATTCGTGCCACCAGCGCTCCTTGTTCCAGGCGTAGCGGGGCAACTTGAGCAGGTGACGCGACGGGGTCATCGCGGCGAAATCGAGATGCACCCCGTTCCGATGCAGTTCAAGGGCGGCCTCGACGAACGAGGCCTGCTCGCGCTCGCGCCGCGCCGAAGCGACGATCGGGCTCTTGGAATCTCTCGCGGCGAGGCATTCCTTGATGGAAATCGAGAGGGCGGGATGAGCACTGATCTCCAGCCAGACATCGACTCCGTGGTCGTGGAGTGCCTCGACAGCAGGCACGAACTGGACGGCCTGGCGAATTCCGTTCGCCCAATGCTGCGCGGTGCAATCCGCCCCCCGGCAGCGGGTGCCGGTGACGGTGCTGAAAAACGGGAGGGTTTCGTCGCCCGGGTCCAGATCGGCCAGGGCCGCCTTCATGGAGTCCGCAGCCGGTTGCATGAAGGCATGGTGGAAGGGGTGGTTCACCCGCACGAAGCGGGCGAAGATTTCGTCCTTTTCCAGCGCATCCGCTATGGGTTGAAGTTCCTGCAACGGGCCGGAGAGAGTGAGGGAGCGAGGCCCGTTGAAGGCGGCGATGCTGACGTTCTCGGCCTGGTGCCGGGAGATGAGAGCCTCGGCTTCTTCCTGGGAAACCGCGACGGCCAGCATGGTACCCTCGCCTCGGGCACACTCGTGCATCTCCTTGGCCCGGATCACGATGACCCGGGCGGCTTCTTCCAGCGAGAGAATTCCTGCCACGCAGGCGGCGGCGATTTCTCCGACACTGTGCCCGACCACCGCCGCGGGTTCGACGCCCCACGATTTCCAGAGTTCGGCCAGGGCATACTGCATCGCGAAGATGGCCGGTTGACCGATCTCCGTGTCCTGGAGACGGGATGTTTCCTCGTCGCGGGCCAGTTCTTCGAGCAGGGAAAAGTTCGCGTGCGGCTCCATCGCCTCGGCACAAGCCTTCATGGCTTTCTCGAAGACGGGCTCCGAATTCATCAGTTCGCGGCCCATGCCCCACCACTGGGGGCCCTGCCCGCTCATCACGAAACCGACCCGAGGCGGGTGTTCCGGAAGCGGGGTGTAGGAGGTGCGCAGGGTGGTGCCCGCCTCTCCTTCGGCGTGGGCACGAAGCTCCGCCACCAGTTCCGCTGCGGAATTTCCGACAGCGGTAAGACGGTAGGGGTGATGGTTCCGTCGGGCACCGAGGGTGTAGACGAGATCGGGAAGTTGCGGCGAACCGCCGTTTTCCTTGCCGTGGCTTTCAAGCCAGTCGGCGAGATTGGCCGCGTTCTGCGCGAGCGATTCCTCGGACCGGGCCGACAGGACCAGTGGCCAGACCCGTTCGACGCAGGCCGAGGGCTTCCGCGCCTTCTCCCCGGTGGGAGGTTCCGCAAGGATCACATGGGCATTGGCTCCCCCAAAGCCGAAAGAGTTTACCCCGACCATGCGTGGACCGTCGTTCTTCGGAAACGGTTCGACTTCCACCGGGATCCGGAGCTTGCAGGCCTCGAAATCGATGTGCTCGCTCGGCTTGTTGAAATGGAGGCTCGGGGGAATGAGACCACGGCTGACCATGAGGGCCGCTTTCATCAGGCTCGCGATGCCCGCGGCAGTCTCGAGGTGCCCGAGATTCGTCTTCACCGAGCCCATCGGGAGGGGGTTCTCAGGATCGCGCTTCTCGCAGAGGGCACTGGCGAGGGCATGCGCCTCGATCGGGTCACCGACTGCGGTTCCGGTCCCATGGGCTTCCACATAGCCGATTTTCGTCGGATCGACTCCGAACTTCTCGCAGGTCTCCTTCACCAGGCGGGCCTGGGCCCTTTCGCTGGGAAGAGAGAGCCCGTTGGTGCTGCCGTCCTGGTTGGTGCCCGACCCGATGATGACCGCGTAGACCGAGTCGCCGTCGGCGAGGGCTCTCGAGAGGGGTTTCAGTGCCACCATTCCCGCGCCTTCGCCTCGGACGAAACCGTTGGCGTCGGCATCGAACGCTTTGCAACGGCCATCTGGTGACAACATTCCCGCCTGGGAGAAGCCGATGAAACCGTCCGGAGTGATCATCACGGTAACCCCGCCGGCGAGGGCGATGTCGCAGGCTCCCTCCTGGAGCTGTTGGCAGGCGAAATGCACCGCAGTCAGGGCCGAGGAACAAGCAGTGTCCATCGACACGCTGGGCCCTTGGAGGTCGAAAGAGTAGGAGATCCGATTCGCGGCGATGCTGTGAGCATTGCCCGTGGGAGAGTGGGGGCTGATCGAGGTGCGGTCGTTCGCGCTCCCCTGGATATTCTGGTAGTCGGTGTGCGAGATTCCGGCGTAGACGCCGATATTGGTTCCATTTTCCTGGTCGAGCACAATGCCGGCGTCCTCCAGCGCTTCCCAAGCGGTCTCCAAAAGGAGGCGTTGCTGAGGATCGACGTAAGGCGCTTCACGGGGCGAAATGCCGAAGAATTGGGGGTCGAACTGGTCGATGCCTTCGATGAATCCGCCCTCCTTTGCGATGGACTTGCCGGGGATTCCGGGCTCCGGATCGTAAAAACGGTCCTTGTTCCACCGATCCGACGGCACCTCGACGACTGCGTCACCCCCTTCAATGAGGAATTTCCAGAATGCTTCGACTTCGTTCAGTCCCCCGGGGAACCGGCAGCCCATCCCAATGATTGCGATTTGATCGTCTTTCTGCATGCGTATTTGTGAGGTTCCGGCTTCCCGAGGATCCACATTGAGGGAGTGGGAAGCGAGCGGATAGCGGGCGTCGTCGTTTCAGGACAATGAATATCCAGGATCTGACGAGGGTTCTTCGGGTTGTCTTCGAAATTCCTTACAACACTGGGGGCTGGAAGGCCGTGGGAATGTTGCCAGAAAAACCGTTTCTGCAAGCTTGGACAAGGAAAAGCCGAAATGACTGTGGTGAAGGGAAATTCGAGTGGGCAACCGATCCAATCTTGCGGGCGAGCGGATGGGAAAGCAAACCCGTTCAATTGGTTACGGTCCTTTCTCGACCCAGGACTTGGTTTTTCCTCCGAAATGGCACCGGGGAGTTTCCATGCCAAACTGGTCGGGCCGGTGCCCAGCAGTCACCTCGCGCTCGATGAGTTCATTCGTTGCTTGGAGGAGAATTGGCGACTCCACGCGCCACGTTCTTTCACCACCCTGCGGCGAGTGCCAATTCCAAGAACCAAGAAGAAACCTGATAATTCTCCGGAGACGGTTTTTCCCGAGACGAGGCGCGAGGAGGTCGAGTTGCAGGCATCGCAACCTTCAAGCAACAGAGCAGCCGGGGAAAACCGGACCGGATCTTCAGCAACCGCCGAGGGCCGATCCCACCGTTTTTTCTGAATCGTCAGATCTCCTTTTGGAATCCGTCTGAGATCGGTCTGCTCGGCCACTCCAGAAAGAAGTGCTTCGTGTTGCTTTGCCACATCCACTCCCGCAGGTCTCCGGGAAGCAGCAGCCATACGGGAGTGGCGATCCACGTTGACGAATTCCCCTCTTCAACTATTGCGGGAGAATTGCAACCACCAAGGAAAAGCTGAGCGCAGACCAGGATGG
>JAUIGT010000624.1 GCA_030432615.1 Verrucomicrobiia bacterium | reverse complement strand
CGACATCATCATCGGCAACGTGGTCGGCTCCTGCATCTTCAATCTTCTCTGCGTCATGGGCTTCACCGCCATCGCCATGCCGATGGAGATCAAGGAGATCTCCATCGTCGATCTCGCCGTCATGGGTGCCTTCACCGTCGCCATGCTGCCCATGATGCTGACCCGCCAGCGGATCGGCCGGATCGAGGGAGCCGTGCTCCTGCTCGGCTATGCCGCCTACGTGACCTTTCTCTACTTCGATCGCATCGCCCCGGCGACGGGGGCCTGATTCCCGTTTTCGACTCATGACCGAACCTTCCTCTTCCGCAGACTCCCAGGATCGCATTCTCGTCACCGGTGGCGCCGGTTTCATCGGAAGCGCGCTCGTCTGGACGCTCAACGAGCGAGGCCACGAGAACATCCTCGTCTCCGACCGCCTCCACGCCGACGAGAAATGGAAGAACCTCGTTCCGCTCAAGTTCGCCGACTACATCGACGCCGACGACCTCCTGGCCGCCGTCGATCGCGGGGACGACCTCGGCGGGGTCGCCAAGGTCTTCCATCTCGGCGCCTGTTCCGCCACCACCGAGTCGGACACCGATTACCTGATGCGGAACAACTTCGAGTACACCAAGCGGCTCGCGCATTGGGCGCTCGATCGCGACGCCCGCTTCGTCTACGCGTCGTCGGCCGCCACCTACGGCGATGGCGCCCATGGCATGGACGATCGGCTCGAGGATCTCCACCGGCTCCGGCCGCTGAACATGTACGGCTATTCGAAGCACCTCTTCGACTGCTACGCCCGGCGCCACGGCTTTCTCGAGCGCATCGTGGGGCTGAAGTACTTCAACGTCTACGGCCCCAACGAGGGCCACAAGGGCGACATGCGAAGTGTCGTCCACAAGGCCTTCGCCCAGATCCGGGAGACCGGGAAAGTCGGTCTCTTCAAGAGCTACCGACCCGACTACGAACACGGGCGCCAGCAGCGCGATTTTCTCTACGTGAAGGACGCCGTCGCCATGACCCTCTTTCTCGCCGACAACCCGGAAGCCGGCGGACTTTTCAACCTCGGTTCCGGCGTCGCCAATTCCTGGGTCGATCTTGCCGAGGCCATCTTCGCCGCGCTCGATCGTGAGCCGGTGATCGAGTTCATCGAAATGCCCGAGAGCCTCCGGGAAAAGTACCAATACTATACCTGCGCCGACATCGGGAAGCTCCGCGAGGCCGGCTACGAGCCTCCGGTGACCCCGCTGCACGACGCCGTCGCCGACTACGTCCAGAACTACCTCGCCAAGGGGCTGGGCCTCGGCGAGTGACGGCCGAGCCGTTTTCCGGCGCGATCAGGCGGCACCTTGGCTGGTGTCTCCGCCGTCCAAGGCGGGCAGGCCGAAGAGTTCCCGCGCCTCCGGCTTCAGAAGCACGATGAGGGTGAAGACGCCCAGCACCGTGCCGAAGGGCATGAACAGGCATTCCACGCCGGCGATCACCATGCAGTAGGTGTGTGAACGATGCCGGGCCAGCTTGCGACCCGCCACGATGACGAGAACGGCGAGGATCCAGAGAATCAGGATCCCGATAGCACCGATGGCTGTGAAGAGGCCGCCCATCATCGCCTGAGCGGCCTCGTCTCCCTCGCTCATGGAAATCGTGTCGGCGGGCTCGGTAATCGTGGCAGGCTCTCTTGGCTCACCGGCAGCCGGGGCTTCCTCGACGCGGTCCACCGCCACGACGTTGGCGGTGATTTCGGGTGGTTCCGGCCCGGGAAGGAGCAACACAATCAAACCCATCGCGAGGTAGAGTCCCGGAAACAGCGAGCAGAGAAAGAGGAAGCCCCCGACGATGTAGTGGAAGATGGAGAGCAGTCGAAGGTATTCCCGGACCTGGTTCATGAACATCACGATAGCCGGTTTCCGTTTCCGGTCCGAGTCAAAATCGTCGTTGCCCGGGCTCGTCGGAGATGCGATTCAGGGACCATGAAACCCCTCGTCTTCTCGATTTTCCTGCTCGTCATGACCGCGGCCTTCCCGACCTCGTCCCCCGGCAATCCCGACGCCGGATTTCCGAAATCGCCCGAGATCCATCCCGACGGACGCGTGACCTTCCGGCTCCAGGCGCCCCGGGCGGAGGAGGTGGAGATCCGCAGCCGGCTGTTCGACGGCAAGGCGCCCCTGGAGAAAGGGGAGAAGGGGCTCTGGGAACTCACCGTCGGTCCCGTCGAGCCCGGCATCTACAGCTATCGTTTCCTCGTCGATGGCATGCACACCATGGACCCGCACAATCGCTGGGTGAAAGGCTGGCGCGTCAGTGAGAATCTCGTCGAGGTTCCCGCCGATCCACCCGCGACCTGGCAGGAGGCGGACGTGCCTCACGGTGTCGTCCATCATCACCACTTCCGATCCGACGTGCTGAAGACGGATCGCGAGGTGTTCGTCTACACGCCACCCGGCTACGGCGAAGATCCCGGGCGCCGCTACCCGGTGCTCTACCTGCTCCACGGTTCCGGCGATACCGCGTCGGCCTGGACCGAGGTCGGGCGCGCTCATTTCATCGCCGACAACCTCATCGCCGCCGGGAAGGTCGAGCCGCTCGTCATCGTCATGCCCTACGGCCACGGCCAGCGTCCCGGCATCGACAAGGACGCGCTCGAGGAAAAGGGAGCGTGGTACCGGGAAAACAACGCCGCCGTCTTCGCCGATTTCTTCCAGAGCGTGGTGCCCCTGGCGGAATCGAACTACCGCCTGAAAACCGGTCCCGGGAACACCGCCATTGCCGGGCTCAGCATGGGTGGAGGGCAGTCCCTGGAACTCGGCCTCAACTACCCGGAGAAGTTCGGCTGGGTGGCCGGCTTCAGTTCCGGCGTGCCCGGCGAGGAGGAAGCGGCGGCGGAACAGTTCGGCGGTCTCGATCCCGAGGCGACCTGGAAGAAGATCTGGATCGCCTGCGGCCGCGACGATTTTCTCCTCGAGCGAAACGATTTCTTCCACGCCTGGCTGGAGAAGAAGGGAATCGAGCACGGCTACCAACTCACCGAGGGCGGTCACCAGTGGTTCGTCTGGCGCGACTACCTGGAACAGTGGCTGAGCATGGGGTTGTTCCGGTGAAAAGGGGGCGGTTGTGTTTGGCTTCCGGAGCCGGGCGATGATACCATCCGGGAACGATGAAGGCAGCCCCGTTGATCCTGACAGCCATCCTCGTCGGAGCTTCCCTGGCGTCGGCAGATGACGAGCCTGCTCAGAAACGAATTCTCGAGTTCACGATCTGCGAGCCGATCGAGGAGAGCTTCGCCATCGAGACCATTTTCACGGAGGCGGGGGAGGGAAAGCCGATCCTGATCCGGCAATATCGTCCCATTCCCGACCGGCTGGAGCCGGAGAATCCGGTTCTCGATCGGTTCGAACTCGAACTGGTGGAGACCTGGGAGCCGGACGTCCGCGTGATCGAGTACGCCGGCGAGTC
>JAUIGT010000052.1 GCA_030432615.1 Verrucomicrobiia bacterium | reverse complement strand
GAGGAAGGTCAACAGCGCTTGCTCCAGCGGGGGCGAAATCGAAATCTCGGACATCGGACAACCTACAACGTCGCGCGGGATCGGGAAACGAAAGAACGCCCCAGTCGCGCGACGCCGGGCTCGACGTCGCGATCAGACCCGATCGCTATCCCGGCGCTCGGGATTTCCGGATCGCTTTCTCTCTCCTCACCAGGCCGGATTGATTCCCCACTTGGTGGCGAAGGGAACCAGCTCGGGGCGCATGGGCCAGACGTCGGCCTGCGGTTCTTCGCCTTCGTGACGGGTGCTGGCTCCCTTGAGCGCCATGCAGCCCTCGTTTTCCCCGATGCGCTCGATCTCGGCGACTTCCTCGGGCGAAAGCAGGTTTTCCTCGGGCAACCGGGCCATCTCGGTGATCTTGTCCTCGATGGACTTGGCGCCTTCGCCGGCTTCCTGGATGAAGGTCGGGGCCACGCTTTCGACGGGGCCGTGGGCGAGATCCCACTGGCAGGCGAGCTGCAGCATGGTGAGGCCGTGCTTCTCGGCGATGGGGCGCATCTGTTCGATCTTTTCGGCGCCGTGTTCCACCCAGCCCTCGGGGCGGAAGGTCCGGTGGTCCCCGTCGCGGAAGAAGTGGCCGGGCTTCACGTCGTCGTGGAAGAGGCCTCCGAAATCGACGACGCGGGTCACGATCTTGACGTCGTTTTCCTCCGCAGCGCCGAGCACGTGGCGGCCGGGCCAGGGTTCGCAGGGGTTGAGGATGATCATCGCCCAGTCGAGGTCGTCGGCGAAATTCTCGAAGCAGTAGGCCATGTCGATGGCGAAGCCGTTGGCCGGTCCCGGAGCGACGCCGGTCATCTCGGTGAGCCCGGTTTCCTTGAGGTTGCGCATGCCTTCCCAGACGGCCGGGTGGCTGTAGCCGATGGAGTCGGGGTTGTGGAGCATGACGAGGTCGAAGCGGTCGCTCCGGCAACGCTCCAGCGATTTCTCGGTCGCCATCTTCAGGTAGTCCGCATAGCCCTCCGGCCCGCGGAGGTCGGGGTGGGTGAACCGCTGGTAGCCCTTGGATCCCTGGCGGGTGCCGTCGTAGATGTCGTGCCCGATGATGCCGACGAGGCAGTAGCTGTCGCGATCGATCCCGGCCATGGCCTTGCCGAGCATTTCATCCGCCTTGCCGGTGCCGTAGACGTCGGCGGTGATGAAGGTGCGCACGCCCTGGTCGTAGGCGTGTTGGAAAAGGTCGATGCAGCGCTCTTCGCTGAGTTGCTCGCCGAAGTGCATGAAGCGTCCGCCGCTCCAGGTGCCGTAACAGGTGCGTGTGAGATCCATTTTTGGAAGAGGGTAAGAAGTAATCGGTGAAAAGTAAAAAGTAGTTCCGGGCAGCGTCAATGGCGGGAGGGGGTCAGCTCTCCCAGGTGACTTCCGTTTTCACCGAGCGGGCCAGGAAGCATTCCTTGTGTGCCTTTTCGTGCAGCATCGCAACCTGCTCGGCCGTGGGCTGCTTGTCGCCGGAAAACGTGATCTTCGGGCGCATGACCACCTTGGCCAGCCAGGGCTTGCCGTCCTCGGCCTTCTCGAGGTGGCCGACGGGTTCGTCCTCGTAGGCGTCGACGACGTAGCCGCTCATGCTGGCGATGGCGAGAAAGGTGAGCAGGTGGCAGCTCGTGAGGGCGGCGGTGAAGGCTTCCTCGGGATCGACGCAATCGGGGCCTCCGAGAAAATCGGGCGCGGCGGCGCCTTTCAGCGTCTGGCCGCTGCGGGGAAAGGTCCAGGCGTGTTCGCGGGGGTATTCCTTGTAGCCGAAACCGGCGTCGCCGCGGTTCCAGGTGAGGGAGGCTCTGTGTTCGCTCATGATGGGCGACCTTAGCACAGCCGGCGCGCTTTTCACGCGGGTTGCTGGGGCGCGGGAGGCACCGGGGTCATCGATGATAGGGCTCGCCCCGGCGGAGGGTGCCGACGCGGTAGAGTTGCTCGAGGAAGACCACCAGCGCCAGTTCATGCTGGAGCGTCAGGCGGCTCAGGGCGATGACCAGATCGGCCGCCTGACGGACCTCGGCGCTGTGACCGTCGGCGCCCCCGATGAGCACGCCAACACGTTTGACCCGGTCCATCTCCCAGTCGGCGAACTTTTCCGCCAGTTCCTCGGTGGTGGGCAGCTTGCCGCGTTCGTCGAGAACGACACGGAGATCGCAGTCGGCGCTCGCCTCCAGCAGCCGGCGGGAATTCTCCTCCTGGCCGGCTTCCTTGAACGAATGAATGTCGATGCCGCCGTGGCGCGACAGGCGCTTGGCGTATTCGGCGACGCCTTCACGGGCATAGGCGAGGGCGGGTTTCCCGATGTTGTAGACGGTCCATTTCATGGCTTGAGCATTTCGAGTGTAAACGGTTTCGCGAGGCCTGTCAGCAGGAGCGCCTCGGAAACGCGATCGGGAATCGGCGACGCTTTCGTTTTGAAACCCTCCCGGGTCGTCCTTACTTTGTTGCAGGGAACCGTCCTCTTTCGAACATGCCCGAAGAGACCGAGATCAAGCGCGTCCTGGTGGTCGATGACCATCCGCTGGTGCGCGAAGGCATTGCCTCGTTGCTGCACGCCGAAGGCTACCTGCGAGTGTGTACCCAGGTGGGAACGGCGGCGGAGGCGGTGGCAGTCATCGACCGCGAACGGCCCGACCTCGTCGTGACCGATCTTTCCCTGCCGGACAAGAACGGGCTGGAACTGATTCGCGACACGCTGGCACGCTACCCGCGCACGCTCTTTCTCGTGGTTTCCATGCACGACGAGACCCTCTATGCCGAGCGGGTCCTGCGGGCGGGGGCGAAGGGATTCATCATGAAGGAGGCGGCCGCCGACGAATTGATCGACGCGATCGAGAAAGTGCTGGCCGGCGAGATCTACGTCAGCCCGAAGATGGCGTCGCTCCTGCTGAGAAGGCTGTCGGGAAAGACCGAGCTGACGATGGACGATAACTCGATCCTTCGCGAGCTGACCGACCGCGAACTCCAGGTCTTCGAGTTGGTGGGGCAGGCCCTCGGCAACCTGGCCATCGCCGAAAAGCTCCATATCAGCGCGCGGACCGTGGATGCCCACAAGACGCGCATCAAGGAGAAGCTGGCCCTGCCGGACAACAACGCCCTGCTGCGCTTCGCGGTGAAGTGGCTGGAGGGGTGAGGTCCCGCGGTCGGGATGATCAGGCGAGTTCTTCGAATCGCACCAAGTGAAACGGGGTCGCCGGTGACTGGCCGGTTTCCGCATGGGCGGTAGTTTCCGTTTCCTCCGGCCGCAGGTGGCGGGTCGCGGAACGTACGAAGCGTTCGTTGGATTCCTGGCCGCCGAGTCGCTGGCAGTGAAAATCGATCCCCCTCCAGGCTCCGATCGACTCGGTGAAGAGTTCCCAGAGGCGGATCTTCCAGTTGGGATCCTCGCCGTCGATGAAACACGCCAGGGTTCCGCCATCGCCGAGCGAGCGCTGCTCCGCCCATTGATCGAGCCAATCCATGATCGCCTGGTCGTTGGCTAGATTGTTGGTCAGCCAGAGAATCACCAGGTCGAAGGCTTCGGGATCGAGCGAGGCGGAGGCGAGGGATTCGGCCCTCACGGCGAGAAAGCCGAAGGCGCCGCTGCCGAGATCGGCGTGAAACCGGCGGCAGCAGGATTCGACCTGGGGCCAGGATTGTTCGCTGGGATAGATGACGAGCGCGCGCAGGGGCGGGTGGGGAACGGAAGGCATGAAACGACGAAAGGAAACAGGGAGGGGAGACGGTCTCGGAGACCGAAGGGAGAAGGATCGCGGCGCGAGCCGGACCGGTTCCAGGGAGTCACGCCGGCGCGGCGACTGCGCAGGGGAGGGCGGAGTGCCGCGCCGGAATGACAGGGGGGAAAGAAGAGATCGGTCCGCCTCCCGCAGGGGAAGCGAACCGAATCGCGACGGGCCCAGGGGGAAGCTGCCCGCCCGCCACGACGCAGGATACGTTCCCGTAGTTGGGCGACGCCGAAACGGCGAGATTCTCCAGTCGGCGCCTACGGAAATCCCCTAGACGAATCAAGGTGGAGGCTGCGAACTACGAATGATGGCCGTTGCACTCGGGTATTCGGACCGTCACCAAGGCGCCGCCGTCCTCGCCCCTGGCCAACCGGAGTTCCCCCCCGAGGTGCTGCGCGCGTTCGCGGACACCCCGCAGCCCGAAGCGATCGGGCTTTCGACCCGCTTCGTCGGGATCGAAACCGATGCCGTTGTCGGACACCGTGAGGAGGAGATGGGAATCCGTCCCCGAGTCCTCGGTTTCCTGGGTGAGCGAGACGCGCACCCGGGTCGCCTTGGCGTGTCGCATCACGTTGGTCAGAAGCTCCTGGACGATGCGGAACAGGGCCACGTCGCGGTTGTGCTGCGGGTTGAGAGATCCTTCCAGGAAAAGGTCGAATTCGCAGGGAATGCCGGTTCGTTTGGTGAACTGGTCGGCCTGCCATTCGAGGGCATCGGGCAGTTCGAGTTCGTCGAGAATGGCGGGACGCAACTCGGTGCAGATGCGCCGCACATCGGGCAGGGTGTGGTCGATGATCTCGGTGATGCGCCGCGCGTCCGCCGCCAGCTCGGATTGTTCCGACGAGAGCTTCCGCTGGAGTTTCTTCGCCTGCATCTTCAGCGCGGTGAGGGCGCCCCCGAGTTGATCGTGCAGTTCGCGCGAGATCCGGGTGCGTTCCCGTTCCTCGGCATCCTGGGCGTCCTGCCGCAGGGCGATCATCATCTCGTTCTGCCGGTTGCGTTCCAGTGCGTTGGCGAAGATTTCTCCCACCACGCGAAGTTCGCTGACGAGGATGGGTAGCCAGGTCAGCGCTTCTCCGCGGGTGGTGAAATTGAGATTTCCCACGAATCGTTTTTCCACGAAAAGCGGGATGATAGCGACGCTTGTCCACCGCATTTCCTCGTAGAATTCCCGCTCCGCTTGTGCTTCCGGGGGAAGGGTGGCGGGATCGAGCACGACGGTGGGATCGCCTCGTTCGTACTGGGCGCGGATCCAGGGGAAGCGTTCCGGATCGATCCGGCGAACGGGCGTCTCCACGGGGCCGATGTCGGATCGATGCCACTCGTAGGCGACTTCGACGAAGACTTTCTCCCCGTCCATCCGCTGTCGGTTCGGCATGTAGATGTGCGCTCGCTGGGCGTTGATGGCTTGGGCGACGCGACCGAGGGCGACGGGAATTTCCTCATCGATGCGCGAAGGGGGCAGGGTGATGAAGCGGGTGGAGATTTCCGAGAGCATCCGGGAGAATGCCTGGCGTTTCTCCAGTTCCCGGTTGGTGTTCTGGATCTCGCGGGTGCGTTCGGCGACCTTTCGGTCCACCTCCCGTCGTTCCCCGGAGAGCCGCTTCCTTCGCCCCACCATGCGAAGCGCGAGGAGCACGGCGAGCATCAGCGCCAGCAGGCAGACGATGATGAAGGCGGGATGGAACAGGTTCGCTTCCGACACGGCGGAGATCACCGCGGTCGCTGGTTCCCAGGTTCCCGGAAATTCCCTGCTCATGGCGGGAATCAGCATGCCAGAGTTGGGTCGCGGCGGGAAGGCCGCACTTCCGATTTCGTTTTCGTTGCGTGCCCGGGTGGGGCGAGGTTATTCTCCCTCCGTATCGGCGACCGAGTTCCCGTGCCACGCCAGGGTGGTGAAATTGGTAGACACGCTTGACTTAGGATCAAGTGCCGTAAGGCGTGCAGGTTCGAGTCCTGTCCCTGGTACCGGTAATTGGAAGGGGAGTGAAGGCTTTGCGACCTGCGTGAGATTGACGGGCCGTGCCGGGGCGTGGACATTGCCCGCCCCCGCCCGAAGTTTTCGCGGCCGCCGCCATTGCTGCCTCCTTTCCATGACTCCCGCCGAAGAAACCGACAATCGCGCCGCTTCCGTTCTGCTCCGAAACACCTTCGACGAGGATGAGGTGATCGCGGCGGTCCGGGGTTGCCGGGAGAGGATCGGGGGAGCCCCGACGCTGGTATTCGCGTTCGTCAGTGCGGACTGGGAGCCGCACCTCGGGGATTTTCTCGAGATTGTCCAGGTCGAAGGGCACGCCGCTCGGGTTGTCGGCTGTTCCGGCTACGGACTGATGGGGGTGGGGCAGGAGGACGAGAATGTCAGCGGCGTGTCCCTCCTGTTTCTCAAGGTTCCCAATACCGACGTCCGGTGCCTGGCTATCGACGATGACGACCTTGCCGATGCGGAATCGGGCATGCCCTGGCCTTCGATCACCGGAATCGCCCCGGACGATTTTGGTGGCTGGCTCGCCTTTGCCAACCCGGTGCGGATGCGCTCGGAAGTCTGGCTGCGCCAATGGAACACCGCCTACCCGGGCGAGGCGGTCTACGGCGGCCTCTGCAGCGGCGGTCCGGATCCGGAGGACATGTTCCTCTTCACGGAAAAAGGGGTCTCGCGCGCGGCCCTGTTGCTGGTGCACCTGTCGGGTGGTGTCCGGCTCGGTGGAGTGGTCAGCCAGGGATGCCGCCCGATCGGCGAGCCCTACACCATCACCGAGGTCGATGACAACGTGGTCGTCACCATCGGGCAGCGCCGGGCCTACGAAGTCCTCGAAGAAGCCTACGAATCCCTGGAGGAAACCGAGCAGGTGGCGGCGCGGGGCAATATTTTCGCCGGCCTGGCGATGACCGAGTACAAGGACGAACTCCGGCGCGGAGACTTCCTGGTGCGAAACATCCTCGGCGGCGACCCGACCGCGGGCGTGCTGGCGCTGGGTGCCTATCCCCGTGTCGGCCAGACCCTGCAGTTTCAGTTGCGGGACAAGGACACCGCCGACGAGGATCTGCTGGTGCAATGCGCCGGTGCCCAGACCCGCTACGGCGCGCCGTTCGGCGCCCTGCTTTTTTCCTGTGCCGGACGCGGAGCCCGCATGTTCGAGGCGCCCAATCACGACGCCGGAATCATCGAGGAAGTATTCGGCAAGGTCCCGCTGAGCGGTTTCTTCTGCAATGGGGAGGTCGGCCCGGTGGGAGGGCAGAACTTCATCCACGGCTACACCGCGTCGGCGGCGTTTTTCCTCAATCCGTGATCCCGCGGGGTGGGGCAGAGCCTCCCGCAAACAGGGATTGTCTATTTCTTGGAAATCCCATATCTTTATGGTTTTTCAGGCCGCTGGAAATTTCGGGGGTCCGAAACACGAAACACGAATACCTGCCCATCATGAAGTTGTTGTCCCCTAGCCGGGCCGTCATCGCGGTCGCGGTTGCCCTGAATGCCTGGTGCCTGGCCACCGCCCTTTCGGCCAACGAAGAAGGAGCGCCTCCGCCGCCGGCGAAAAAGCCCACCGAGTCGCCCGCGGATGCCAAGCCGAAGCCCGGGACCCCGCAAAAAGCCAATGCGGCTGCCAAGACATCCCCCAAGGCCGCCGCCGGCGCTTCCGATTCCGCCAAGGACAAGCAGCCCGAGGGCGAAAAGAACAAGGCCGGCGCGGCGGAAAAGGAAAAGCCCGAGGAGAAGGACGAAAAGGACGAAAAACCCGCGATTCACAAGGTGGAGCGGGGCGAATTCGAACTGAAGGTCGAGTTGGAAGGCGTCTTCGAGTCCGGGCAGGTCACGCCGATTTCCGTGGCGCCGGAAGCCTGGGGCGAGCTGGCCGTCGTCGAGGTGGTGCCCCATGGAACGCAGGTGAAGAAGGGGGATGTTCTCATCCGCTTCGAAACCGAAAAGCTGGAGGAGGAAATCGACAATCTGCGCGCCGGCGCGCCCCTCGAAGACCTGAACCTGAAGGTGGCTCGCCAGGAACTCGACGCCCTTGAGAAATCCACGCCACTCTCCCTGGACAACGCCCGGCGACAGAAGATGGAAGCCGAGCAGGACATGGCCTACTACGAGGATGTGACTCGCGGCATGCGGGAGCGGGACGCGGAGGAGGACGTGAAGCGGATCGAGCAGCAACTGGCCTACGCCCGCGAGGAACTGGATCAGCTGGAAAAGATGTACAAGGCCGATGATCTCACCGAGGAAACCGAGGAAATCATCCTGGAACGGGCCCGCAACGACGTGGCCTACTACGAGTGGATCGCCGAGCAGACGCGGGCGCGTTCGCAGCGGGCGCTGACTACCTCGATTCCGCGGGAGCACGATGCCCAGCGGCGCAACGTGGAAAACCAGCATCTCGCGTGGCGGCAGGCCGAGTCCGGGCTCCCGGAAGCCTTGAAGAAAAAACGCCTGGAGATCGAGGCCCAGGAACGCGCACGGGAGAAAAGCCGGGAGCGGCTCGCCGATCTCGAGAAGGATCTCGCGGCTCTCACGGTCAAGGCCCCTCACGACGGCGTCGTCTACTACGGGGCCAGCAGTCGCGGGAAGTGGGTCACCGCCGCCACCGTCGAGCGGAAGCTGGTGCCGGGCGGTCGCCTGGCGGCGCACGAGGTTTTCCTCTCCCTCGTCAAGCCCGCCCCGCTGCAGATCCGGGTGGCGGTGCCGGAGGCGAAGCTGCGCCACCTGGAGACCGGCCAGAAAGGGTTCGCCTGGCCTTCGTTCGATGCCGATGCGGAATTTCGCACCCAATTGAAGTCGGTTTCCTTCGTTCCCTACGCCGACAACACCTATGACGCGGTCTTCACCGTGCCGAAGCTGGGTGCCGACGCCCCGCCGCTTTTTCCGGGCATGACCGGGAAGGTGAGACTCGATCTCTACGAAGCCGAGGACGCCCTTACCGCGCCGAAAAAGGCGGTCCACAAGGACGCCGACGGCCACTATGTCCACCTCAAGGATGGCACCAAGCGCCGGGTCAAGGTCGGCAAGGCCAACGAGAAGGCCTACGAGATCCTGGGAGGCCTCAAGGAAGGTGACGAGATCAAGAATCCGTGATCGCCCGTTTTACCGCGCCTGACGTGAATGCCTTTCCCAAAGCGATCCTGACCGGAGCGATGGCCTTGGCCGCGATCCTGGGGGGGATGTCGCCCGCCACGGCGCTGGCCGACGCGGGGGCCGGGGCCCCTTCACGCGCCGACATCGAGTCGTCCATCGATCGGGGCATCGCCTTTCTCCTGGAGGATCAGAACGACAATGGTTCGTGGGGATCGGCCCGGCAGACGAAGGGGCTGAACATCTACGCTCCGGTCCCCGGAGCGCACGAGGCGTTTCGGGGCGCGGTGACGGCGATGGCCATCACCGCCCTGATCGAATCGGGTCGGGCGGATTCCGATCCCGCCGCCGGTGCGGCGCTGCGGAAGGCCGAGGCCTGGCTTCTGGAGAAACTGCCCGAGGTGCGGCGGGCCACGCCCGATGCCATCTACAACGTGTGGACCCACGGCTACGGAATCCAGGCCCTGGTGCGGCTCCATGAGCGGGCCGTCGAGGCGAGCGAGGAAGCGAAGGCGAATCGGATACGACGCCTCATCGATCAGCAGGTCGAGCTGCTGGCGCACTACGAATCCGTCGATGGCGGTTGGGGCTACTACGATTTTCGCGTCGGCACCAAGCGGCCGGCTTCGAGTTCGATCAGTTTCACCACCGCCACCATGCTGGTTGCCTTCCACGAGGCGGAAACCCGGGTGCCCGGGATCGAGGTGCCCGACGCCCTGGTCGATCGGGCCATCAAGGCGATCAACCGCCAGCGAAAGCCGGACAACAGTTACCTCTACGGCGAGTATCTGAAAGCGCGGCCGATGTATGGCATCAACCGCCCCGGCGGAAGCCTCGGCCGTTCCCAGGCCTGCAACATCGCGCTGCGCTACTGGGGCGACGAGACCGTGACCGATGCGGTGCTGGAAGAGTGGCTGGAACGGCTCCGGGACCGGAACGGCTGGCTGGGAATCGGGCGAAAGCGGCCGGTTCCCCACGAATCGTGGTTCCAGGTGGCCGGCTACTTCTTCTACTACGGCCACTACTACGCGGCGCTGTGCATCGAGGACCTGCCCGCCGATAAGGCGCGCCGACACCAGGCCATGCTGGCCGGCGTGCTCCTGGGCCTGCAGGAAAAGGACGGTTCCTGGTGGGATTTTCCGTTCTACTCCTACCACCAGCCCTACGGCACCGCCTTTTCCGTCATGGCGCTGGCGCGGTGTCGATGATTCCGGTGCAGGGTCAGAGAAGCGAATCAGGCACTTCAGGCGCCCGGATCGGGCGAGGCGGTTTTTTCCTCGTCAGCTTTCTGGGGGGATTCCGAAGATTCGGCGACCGGTTCGGTGTCGGGCGCGACCTCGGTCGCTTCCTCGACCGGAGTCGGCGGATTCTCGGTCGCGGTTTCCGGGGCGGCCGGTTCCTCCGTTTTGACTTCCGGTTCCGCCTTGACTTCCGGTTCGGCGGGAACTTCGCTTTCCTCTACCGCTTCCGGAGCCTCCTCGCTGGCCGTTTCGGTCGGGGTGGCCTCGGCTTCGGGAGCCGGGTTCTCCTCCACGGTCGGTGAGGGCATTTCCCCGGCGGAAGGAGAGGGAGTTCCGGTCTCGGCGGCGACTTCCGGTTCGCCACCTTCGCTTGCCGCGTCGGAGGCAACGGAATCCGCGTCGGCGGCCGGTTCGGGCTGGTCGGGCTCGGCCTTCGTCTCGGGCTTGGTCTCCCTCGACTCGTCGCCGGCCGGTTTCTCGGCTTTCGGTTTCGGCTTCTGTTTCCCCTTGGCGGACTTGGGCTTCGCCTTGCCCGGGGGTTTCGCCGGGGGCGGTTCCATCCTGCCGAGCACCAGTTCGGTGGTGGGAAACTCGATCACGTAGCCTTCCATGGTCAGCCAGCGCAGGTCGGCAAGCACGTCGTGCTCGGCCTGGGTGAGGTGATGTTCCTGGAAGGACTCGCCCTTGGCGGGCTTCTGGTAGTCGGAAACCAGGGCGTCGAGCAGATCGACGACGCGGGCCTTGGGATGCTCGCGGACATAGCCCACGATCTGGCGGACGCGCTCGGTGAAATCGCTCTCGTTCTCGATGGCGCGTGGCCGGGCCACGGAAACGTGCAGGGCCTTCTTGCCGCGCTTGAAGAACTTGAGACCGGCCTTCTCGAACTCGCGGCAGAGATGCTGGATCATGGCCAGCGGAAACGATTTCCGGGCCTTCTCGGACTCCGACTTCAGGAGATTGAGCAAGGGACGGGAGACCGCGCGACCCGGGATGTTGCCGGGAACGATGGCGTCGGTCACTGCCTTGACCGCCTCGTCGGCGTAGTTGGCGCGAAAGTGACGCTCGAGGGCTTCGCTGCTGGCCAGCACTTCGGCATCGTCGGTCGGGGCGGGCGCGGTGGGCTCCTCGTCCGGGGCTTCGGCCGACGGCTCCCCGGCATCCTCGCTCCCGGTCTCGGACTCGGTGCCGTCGCCGCCTTCCGCCGCATCGGTATCCGCATTCGCATCGGTGGAGACTTCCTCGGGTTCTGCTCCCGCTTCGGCGGGCGCCGGTTCCGACTCGGGGGCGGTTTCGCTTTCCTCCGCCTCGGCAGGTGCGGAGGCTTCGGTGGTCTCGGCGGGGGCCTCTGATGGCGCGATGGTTTCATCCGCGGCGCTCGCCTCGATTTCCGTTTCCGCTTTCGCGGGCTCGGTTTCCTGCGGCTCCGGGGCTTCGGCCGCTTCGGGAGCGGGTTTCGCCTCGCCGGGTTCGGGTTTGACCCGGTATTGGCGCCGGGTGCTGACGAGCGCCTGCCATTTCTCGAGGGTCTCCTCGTCCCGCTTCATCTCGATCCGCGACTTGAAATGCTCGAACGGCATGTCGGCGAAGCGTTCCCGATGCAGCCGGGAAACGTTCATCGGGTATTCGTGATGATTGGGCGGTCCCAGGATCTGGCCGCTCATGCCGCAGACGGCGACGACGGAAAAGTTGCCCTTGGGCGGTTCGACCGCGACTTCCTCGACCTCGTAGTAGCGCTCCAGCGCGGAGCTGCGCAGCACGTGCGCCACCGCTTCCTCCCGGGAGAGCCAGACGCTCTGGTCGCCCTTGCAGACATACAGCGGATGCTGGTCCGCGTTCTCACTGTGAAAGTGGAGCCGGTATCGTTCGCGGGCGCTCAGGACCATGCGGGCGAGATCGGCCACGGCGTAGGTCCGGCCGGTGGTGCGGATGTGTCGCGCCAGGGCGGCTGCGGCATTGGGATCCGGCTCCAGGGAGACGGAAATGCCTTGGGGCGGCGCTTCCTCCACCGGTCGCCGCTTTCGATCATCGAATCGGTCGTCGCGTCCGCGCCCGTGTCCGCGTCGATCGCCTCCGCCCTTGCCGCGGGGGCCTCCTCGGCGGTCTCCGCGCCCACCACCGCCGCCGCCGCCTCTGGACCGGTCGTCATCCCAGCGACGATCCTGGCGTCCGCCGCCACCACCGCCGCGTCCCCCTTTGCCGCGACCGCGGCCTTTGTGATCGTCCCGTCCGCCGCCGTCCCGTTCCTCTTGTCGTGGTTCTTGGCGGGGACCGCCATCGGAAAGTGATTTCTCCAGGTTCGTCACCCAGCTGGGCATGAGGTCCTGGGCGGAAAGGTCGAGGCGATCGGGATCACTCATGGTGCTGGGAGGGGTGGGGGAGAGAACGACGGCCGCCGGCGATGGCGGTGAAGGGTTTCGGTTGGGAAAAAGAAACGGGAACGGTGGGAAGTATAACCACCGCTCCCCCTTCTTGCACCTGACAAGTTCGACACGGCGGCGATGGATGGCCGGCGACGGCACCTTCGTCAGCGTGCGGCGGGCAACCAGGCAACCGGGAGGCGGGTGACGTGGAGGCGGGCGAGGCCGTTTTCGCGGGAGCGATCGCCGGCGCAGTGGGCGAGCAGCAGGTGACCGTCCCGGGTCGGAAACAGGGCGGTGTAGCAATACCAGCCGGTGGGGGAATCGTAGAGCGCTTTCGAGGCGCGCCAGCTGCGCCCATCGTCGGGTGAGGTGGCCGCGGAAAACGGGGTGCGCTTGCCCCTGAGTTCGGGATCGATTTCGGCGTGGTCGTTCCAGAAAGCGACCAGTTCGCCGGTGTCGGGGAGGCGCTCGATGGTGGCCGGGCTGACGGGCGAAATCAGCGGCGAGGGAACCGGCCGCGTCCAGGTATCGCCGCCGTCCTTCGATTCGGAAAAAAATTGCGAGCCCCCGTTGGTCCGGGCGAACATCAGCAGGGAACCGTCCTTCCGCTCGACGACCCCGGGTTCCTGGAGCGTGGTGCGTCCGGAAGCCACATCGTCGCCGGGAGCGGGTGTGCCGTCCCATTCCGTGCGCGATTTCCTCCAGGTTCGCCCTCCATCGTCGGACAGGAAGCAGACCAGCACGCCCTGGCCGGAAAATTTCTCCATCGAGGGATCGTTGTGCCGTGCGGCGGGAATCACGAGTCGCCCATCCGACAGCTGGACGAGGCGATCGTTGTTGACCACGTAGTAGCCGATCAGGCTCTCGGGGACCACCTCGACCGGCTCGCTCCACGTCTTGGCCTCGTCCTCCGAGAAACGCAGCCAGGGGCGGCAATCGTCCCAGGAATTCTTCCGCAGGTAGAGCAGGGCGATCCGGCCGTCCGCGAGCCGGAGCAGCGACACCGACATCACGTTCTCCCCGCCCTCGTTCTCCAGTACCAAGGCGTCCTCGCTCGACCACGTCTTTCCCTCGTCCGAGGAAACGCGCGACGCCAGGTGCGCCGAGGCGTTGTCGCCGCCACCGCCGGTGAAATGCGTGTAGACGAGCAGAATGCGGTCGTCGGATAGGCGGATGAAATCGCCCTCGCTGTTCCGTGGATTCGACTCGGAGGGGGCGAGTTCGAGCGCGATTCGAGGTCCGGACTCCTCCGCGACGGCGTATTGTGTCACGAACCTGTCAGTTGCGAACAAGGATAACCCGATGATCGTGAGGCCTCTGAAAACGGATTGGACGTGCATGGACGGCATGATTCCAGCAAGGAGCGGCAGGGAGAAAGAGAAAAACGAGACGCACTCGCGCTGATCTCTCCCCGGCGGCCTCCGGAACATTCACTCGGGCCACTACAGGTTGCCAAAACTTTTGAAAGAGCCAATACTGATAAAAAGAGTCTAAATTCCATAAATACTCTTTGATTTTAAACATTTCTTAAGTAAATAGTTTTTGTCCTCGGGAGCTGTTGAAACATCCCTGTCCTTCCACTTCATGAGTCCTGACCCAGGCCCTTTTTCCTCCACCCGTATCGGGATCGTCGGCACCGGTTTCATGGCTCGTGGCATCGCCCACGTGGTCACCGCCCAGGGACTGAAGCTGGGCCCCGTGCTGACGCGGCGCCCGGTCCACTCGTCGTTCTCCTTTCCCATCGATGCCGAGTTCATCAACGAGAATCGCCAACTCATCGACGAGAGCGATCTCATCGTGGAATGCTCGGGTGATCCCCTTCACGCCACCGAGGTCGTGGCCATGGCGATGGACGCCGGCATCCCGGTGGTAACGATGAATTCCGAGTTCCAGGTCACCACCGGTTCCTGGTTCGTCGGCAAGGGCATTCTCACCGAGGGCGAGGGCGACCAGCCCGGCTGTCTCGCCGCCCTTCGTCGCGAGGCGCTGGCCATGGGATTCCAGCCGCTGGTCTACGGGAACGTGAAGGGTTTCCTCAACCACCATCCGACCCGGTCGGACATGGAGTATTTCTCCGCCAAGCAGGGAACGAGCATCACCCAGACCACCTCCTTCACGGATGGCACCAAGCTCCAGATCGAGCAGGCCTTCGTCGCCAACGCCTTCGGCACCGACATCTACCGTCCCGGGTTGCTGGGGCCCGCCGCCGACTCGGTGGAGGAGGGGGCCGAGACGCTCGCCGGTGTCGCCGACATGCACGGCGCTCCCATCAGCGACTACATCATCCTGCCCGGATCCGGCGCGGTCTTCATCGCCGCCCGGCACGACAATTTCCATCGCCCCTACCTCAGCTACATGAAAATGGGGGACGGGCCCTACTACACGCTGGTGAAGAATTATCACCTCTGCCACCTCGAGGTCATCAAGACCATCTTCGAGGTGCTGCGCCTCGGGGAGCAGGGCATTCTCATGGACAACTCGTCCCGGCCCCGGATCGGCGTGGCCGCCATCGCCAAGCGCGACCTGCCGGTCGATTACGTGATCGAACAGGGAATCGGTTCCTTCGACATCCGCGGCGAAGCCATCGAGATCGCCAGCCAGCCCGACCACGTGCCCATCGGTCTGCTCAAGGGCGCCCGGGTGGTGCGGCGCATCCCCCGGGGACAACACCTCAGCATGAGCGATATCGAGATTCCCGATTCGCTCGCCCGCGACCTCTGGATGAAGCTGGTGGCCCAGTCGCGCGTCCAGGCCGCCTGACCGTTCCTCTCCGGTTCCCGTTCCAACACCGCGCCCCGACTCACGGCGCGTCGGCCAAGTCCTCACTCGCGCTCGCCCGCCGCTTTTCCGTGTGGCGCTCGAGCGCTTCCCAGAAGGCGTCCACGATTTCCCGGGGAGCCGCGTGCCCCATGGTCGGCTCGTTGAGGACCTCCACCTCGCCCTTCAGCTGGTTGATGGCCGCGTAGCAACTGGTCGGCGGACAGGTGCGATCGACGAAACCGACGCTGACGATGGCGTCCGCGTGGCAGCGGGCCGCGAAATTGACGGCATCGAAATAACGCGACACCTCGGCCACCGTCGGGTCCGGCTTTCCGTCGGGCAGGAGCGGGACCAGCTTTGGCCAGCCGGCGATCCGGCGGCGCAGCATGCCGGTGTGGTCGCACATGGCGGGCACTCCCGCCCCGATGAAGGTGACCCGGTCGTCGAGACCGCCCGCCACCAGTGCCTGGGCACCGCCCTGGCTGTGGCCGATCACCGCCATCACCCGCCCATCCCATTCGGGCTGGGCGGTCAGGAAATCGATCGCTCTCACCAGCCGGGTGAACATTCCGCGAAAATACATCCCGTCCCGGTTTTCCCGTCCCTGGTAGCGGTAGTCCCGGAGCCGTCCCTCGTCGCTCTCGAGCAGGCGGTAGTAGGCCTCCGGCTGGCCGTTCTCGATTCCGTGCGCGTTGATGTCGAGCGACAGGTAGCCCTCCCGCGCGCCCGAGATCGCCTTGGTGGCGCTGGAACTGCGGACGCCCGCGCCGTGCACCCAGAGCACCGCCGGGAGCGATTTCGGTTCGGCCTTTCGCGGCCGTGCGAAATAGCCGGAGACCGGCCACTCGGTCTCGGTGCGCACCTTGATGTCGTAGAGTTCTACGCCTCCCTCGACCAGGCGATCCGCGACTTTCTGGACCCGGACCAGTTCCGACTCCACCGGCACCGCCGCGAGCCGCTGTTTCTGTTCCGACCAGAACGCGTCGAAATCCACCGGTGCCTCCCGGCTGGGCGAGATCTCCTCCGGAGCCACCGCCACCGCCGCGATGGCCTTGGCGCCGTCGATCGGCCGTCCATCCGGTTGCGTCACTTGGACCTCGCAGCGGAGAAAGCCCGGACGTTCGAGTTTGCCGGTGATCGTCAGTGGTTTTCCCGTCAGGGCCAGGGTCTCCTGCTCGATCGGGGCGTAGCCGTCGTCGCTGAGGGTGTAGTTCACGCTGCCGACATCGAGTGGCTGACCTCCCTGGGAAACCGCGATGGTGAAAGCCGTCGCCTCCCCGATCGCCCGTTTGGCGGCCGGGTTGGCCGCCGCGAGTTCGACCGAGACCTTCTCGTCATCCGACAGGGTCGAGTCCGCGACCTGACCCTGTTGGGCGTCCGTCGTCCACGGAAACAGGGCCAGAGCGGCCGCTGCCAGAAAAAGGCCGCCGAAGCGGGGGAAAGAAGAGTCGGGTCGAAGAATCGTCACCCCGTTTCTCTATCCGATTTCCGCCTTCCGGGAAAATCCGTATCTCCGCCAATTTTCACGCGCAATTCACGCCGCCTTCGAACGGCCTTCACATTCGGGAAGCAGGATCGGGGTGTTTTCCAAGAACACCCACCACCAGATCCTCATGAAAACGAAATTTGCTCTCCTCTTTCTCCTGTTGGCCATCTCGGGAGTTCCACACGTCTGGGCCATTCCCGGTGCCGATCCATCCGAAGTAGAACAGGCCACCGAGACCCTGGCACCGTATTTTCTCGTTCTCGGAGATCTCGAGGAGAACGAGGGCGAATCCGAAGCCCTGCCCCTCAAGAAAACCGAGGCCAAGGTTCGGATCGCGGGCGTCATCGCCGACGTCGAATTGCGGCAGGTCTACCGCAATACCGGCGAACAGGTGCTGGAAGCGATCTACGTTTTTCCCGGCTCGACCCGCGCCGCGGTTCACGGGCTGACCATGCGGGTGGGGGACCGAACGATCGAAGCCCGAATCGCCGAGAAGGAAGCCGCGAAGCAGGAATACCAGGAGGCGAAAGCGGCCGGCCAGACGGCCGCGTTGCTGGAACAGGAACGCCCCAACGTCTTTCGCATGAGCGTCGGCCACATTCTGCCCGGAGACGATGTCACCGTGACGCTGCGCTACACCGAACTGCTGGTCCCGACCGATCGGGTCTACGAGTTCGTCTTTCCGACGGTGGTCGGCCCGCGCTACTCGAACCGGCCGGCCGGCGAGGCGGTGTCCGCGGGCGATGGCTGGGTGGCGAATCCCTACCTCGAACCCGGTGCCGAGGAACAGGCGGCGCCGATTTTCGACATTGCGGTCGATCTCGCCGCCGGCATGCCGTTGAAGGACGTGACCTGCGCCACTCACCCGGTGCGGATCGACTACGAAGGCAGGGAGCGGGCCCGCGTCGCGCTCGACGGCTCCGAGGAACGCGGGGGCGATCGCGATTTCGTCCTCCGCTACCGGCTCGCCGGGCAGCAGATCGAGACCGGGCTGCTGTTGCACGAGGACGAGGCGCGAAAGGAAAATTTCTTTCTCCTCACGGTCCAGCCGCCGAAGCGGGTCACGCCCGCCGACATCCCGGGCCGGGAATACGTGTTCGTGGTCGATGTCTCGGGCTCGATGAGCGGCTTTCCCCTCGACACCGCCAAGGAACTGCTGCGTGATCTCTTCCGCGACCTTCGACCCACCGACCGGTTCAACGTCATGGTCTTCGCCGGCGGATCGCAATGGATGGCGGATCGCTCGCTGGTCGCGAACGGCACCAATCTCGACCACGCCATCGCCTTTCTCCAAAGCCAGCGCGGCGGAGGCGGCACCGAACTCGGCAAGGCGCTGGAGGGCGCCTTCGATCTCCCGGACAACGAGGAAGTCTCGCGCAATGTCATCGTGGTAACCGACGGGATGGTCGATTTCGAGCGCGAGGTGTTCCAGGTGGTGCGCGAGCGCATCGGCGACGGGAACCTGTTCGCCTTCGGAATCGGCAGCTCGGTGAACCGCTTCCTCATCGAGGGTCTCGCGCGGGCCGGGCAGGGCGAACCTTTCGTCGTGCTCGATCCCTCGGGAGCGTCCGAGGTCGCCGACCGGCTCCGGGAAATGATCGCCTCCCCGGTGCTGACGGACGTGAAGATCGACTTCGGGAAGGACTTCGAAGTCTACGATGTCGAGCCGGCCGGATTCTCGGACGTCTTCGCCGATCGTCCTCTCCTCGTTCGGGGCAAGTATCGCGGAGAGCCGAAAGGCGAGGTGACCGTCAGCGGGGTGTCGGGAACGGAACTGCTCAGCCTCGATATCCCGATCAACACCGAGGGAACCCGGGAGAATCCGGCGCTGGCCTACCTCTGGGCGCGCGAACGCATCGCGGCGCGGTCGGACGATTTCGAACTGAACGATGATGACGAGGCCAAAGCGGAAGTCACCAACCTCGGGCTGACCTATGGCCTGCTGACGCGGTTCACTTCTTTTCTTGCTGTCGATACCGAGGTGCGTCCGGCGACGCCGGGTGCGAAAAAACAGACCACCCAGCAGCCGCTGCCCCTGCCGCAGGGCATGCCGGTGACCGCGGTGGGCGGCGGGACCTCGCCCGAACCGATGACCATCCTGCTCTGGCTCACCGGTATGGGTTCGCTTTTCTGGCAGCGCCTGCGCGGACGTCGCAGGGTTGCCTGACGGGAAAAGGGAGAAACTCTCGAACTTTCTTTGCCTTGCGATGAAAGCGATCCCGCTTCCCGGTTCCGGTCGACTGGTCTTCCGTCGCCCGGAGATTCCCGCCGCCGCCTGGATGGTGTTGGGAATCGTCCTCGCCTTCTGGCCGGTAGGGCGCTGGTATGTGCTCCGGCTCGATGACGGTTCCGACGAACCCATGGGCCTGGCGGCGCTGGCGACGGCGGGCTGGTTTCTCTGGCAGCGGCGCGAGGGAATCGGGATCGACCGGCGTTCGCTGCTCGCGGCCACCACAGGTTTGTTCGCC
>JAUIGT010000051.1 GCA_030432615.1 Verrucomicrobiia bacterium | reverse complement strand
CGGTCGCTCCCGAAGGCTCCGTGTAGCGAACCGGCAGCCGATTCTGGTAGGCGATCTTCCGGATCGCCCCGGCCGGATCGACCACCCGCGTCATCCGGCCGTCCTTCGATTCGATGGTCGTCACGGTGCCGTCGGGCTCGCGCCGACGCACGGTGCCGTAGGAGTTCTTTACGAACTCGTAGGTCGTCTGACGGTTCCCCTCGTTGACCTCGCTCAGCATTTTTCCTGTCCCGGTGGGGCGATCCCGATAGCGGAAAATCATATTGGGCAGACCGGGAATGGTCAGCTGGGTCAGGTAGCCTTCACTGTTGTAACTGTAGGTGGCCTGGTTCCCCTCCATGTCGCGGATGGACACGAGGCGATCCTGCCCGTTTCCACTCACCACGGTGAGATCAACATGCCTGTTGTCCGGCAGCCCGATCTGCCATTGTCCTCCGGCGTTGGCGAAGGTGATGGTGCGGAACCCGCTTCCCCCGTCGCCGTCGCGGATCTGGGAGATCACGCCCGTCATCTGGTTCACGAGGATGACGATCACGTTTCCGTTCCGATCGGTGATCTTGGAAAGCCGGGCCGGGTAGTCCGGATTCGCCTGATCGAAGCGTCTCACCAGCTTGGTGTCCTTTTCCTTCAATTCCCACCAGGTTCCATAACTGGTCAGGGTGTCGAAATTCCCATCCGGCGAAGTGAAGGTCACCGGCAGGCTCGGCGAGGGAACGAAGTCGGTCGGATTCCGGAAGACCGTCTTTCCGCCCGTGCCGGAAACGACCGTCGCAGCGCCGCCGGAGACATCGATGCGCGATTCGTATTCGAAATGCCACCCGACCCCGAACATGCCCGGCTCGTCGTCGCCCGGTTGGCGATTGAAGACCAACCGACCGAGGATGGTGGGACCGTTCGTTTTCATCCGGAAGAGCACGCCCTCCAGGACCAGGTCAAGCGAGGCGGTGTTCACCGAGAAACGCGGAAGGCTGATGAGTGGCGCGATCGGCTGTCCCTCGTCGAACAGGGCTCCCGGATGATCCCAGCTTCCCCCGGGCCGCGGTCCGAACAGGGGCGGCGACTGGTAGAATGCACCCCGCGCGCCCACCGTCACGAAACTGTCGCCTCCGAAGGCGATCCCGTTTCCGCCGAAGGAGTCGTCCTCCACCGTCCAGTCCCTGCCATCCGACGAGGAGAGTACCCCACCGTTCTCGGTCACCACGACGAAGCGGTCCATCCCCGCCGTAATCGCCTTGGCCCCGGCCATTTCAGGTACAATCTCGCCCTGCCAGTCCGTCTCGCCCGTATTCGAGCGGGCCACGAAACCATCCGAGGCGACCGCGATGAACTGCCCCTGCGAATAGGTCACGCTCTGGAAATCATGGTCGCCCCCAAGGTCCAAGTTGTCGCTGGTCCAGTTGGTACCGTCCCAGGAGTAGCCGAAGGAATTGTTCTCGCCGGCGGAAACCCAGAGTCCATTCGCGTGAGTCAGCGCCTTGATATTGTCGGCGGTGCCACTGAGCACCGTGTTCCAGTTTTTGGTGTCCGTGGACGACAACATGACTCCGCTTTTCCCCGCCACTACCCAGCGTCCTTCCGCCTCATGGACCGTTTCCATGTCGATGGTCAGGATGTGGTTGGGCGCGAACTCCAGTTGCTTTTTCTCCCACGTCCGCCCCCCGTTCTCGGAGATGGCGAGTTGGCCTTTGTCCGCCGCCGCCACCAAGGTGCCATCTCCGTGAGCAACGGCGTTGAGCCCGGTGCGAACCGGAGTCTGAACGGCGCGCCAAGTGGTGCCGTTCTCCGACAGGCTCGCCTTGCCCCCCTCGCCCACCGCCACCAGGGTCGACCCCGTGTGGGTCACCGCGTTTCCCGTGGCGTTGAGAGCGGATCGGCGTTTCAACCACTCGGGCTCGGGATCCTGTGCTCGGGCCTTAACGCCCAACCCGCAAAGGATTGCGACCGTCAGCACCAACCAACCACCAGCAAATCGGGTTTTCATAGTGTTGTGGATTCCCCTGACTCTGCACCCGCATCGCGGCTGGGAAAATTCGCAGCAAATCGGATCGTGCATTCCGCAAACCCGGAAACCGGAGATAGGAGAAATCCGTACCGCCCGATTCGAATTCTCCTGCGGAAACCGAATTACCAACAGGAACGACACCGCGAAACCGGTTGCCGGGAACCGATGACCGCGCCAGATTCCCCGCCCCATGCCCGAAATTTCCGAATACGACGGCGTCAAGCGCATCACCCTCTCCCTCGACCACGACCGCTACGATGTCGTGGTCGGCGAGGGGATTCTCGCCCGGCTGCCGGAATTCCTCGAGGAGTCGGGCGCCTTCCGGAAGCGGGCCGCGCTGGTTACCGACAGCAACGTAGGCCCACTCTATGCTAACGCGATCACCGGACCGCTGCGCGAAGCCGGATACGAAATCGTGGAGATCGTGATCCCGGCGGGTGAAGCCTCCAAGTCGATGGAGGTCGTCACCGATGTCTGCCGACAGATGCTGCGGGCCGGCCTCGACCGGAAATCGTTCCTCATCGCCCTCGGTGGAGGCGTCGTCGGCGATCTCGCCGGATTCGCCGCCGCCATCTTCCAGCGTGGCATTCCTTTCGTCCAGATCCCCACCACCGTCGTCGCCCAGGTCGATAGCTCGGTCGGCGGCAAAACCGGGGTCAACACGCCCGAGGGCAAGAACCTTCTCGGCGCCTTCCACCAGCCCCGACTCGTGGTCGCCGACGTGGCCACCCTCCAGAGCCTGCCCGACCGCGAATACAACGAGGGCTTCGCCGAGATCATCAAGCACGCCGCCATCCGCGACGCCGGGCTGCTCTCGCGGGTCGAGGAACTCGGCACCCGGCGGGAAAAGCTCGTCCCGCTCATTGCCCGCAACGTCGCCATCAAGGCCGCCGTCGTCGAGGAGGACGAGAAGGAGACCACCGGCGTCCGTGCCCTGCTCAATTTCGGCCACACCCTCGGGCACGGTATCGAGAACGCCGGCGGCTACGGCCGCTTCCTCCACGGGGAAGCCATCAGCCTCGGCCTCGTCGCCGCCGCCCGACTCTCGGTCTGCTACGGTGGACTCTCCGAGAAGGAAAACGATCGTCTCATCGCCTCACTGCGGGCCTTCGACCTTCCCACCCATCTTGACGGGGAGCTTTCCCGCCACGACATCCTGGAGGCCATGAGCCGGGACAAGAAATTCGAGGAAGGCCAGGTTCGCTTCGTGCTGCTCCACCGACTGGGCGAAGCCTTCGTCAGCGACGAAGTCCCCCTCCGCGCCATCGAGGACGCCCTCTTGACCCTCTACGGTCATTGATCTAACCCTGTCGGGTCAGCCCCCCTCCCCCCGTGACCCGCACCGAAGCCTACCTCGCACTCAATCTCCTGCCCCGGATCGGTCCCATCCGGGTGCAGCGTCTGCTGGAACAGTTCGGCGGTCCGGAGCGGATCCTGGCGGCCAGCCTGTCGGAACTGAAATCGGTGCCCGGCATCGGCCGGGAAATGGCGGAGAGTATCCGGGACTGGGAGAACCTCATCGACCTGCCCGAGGAACAACGCCGCATGGAGGAGCACGGCATCCTGCCGCTCACCATCGAGGACGACGCCTACCCGCCGGCGCTGCGCGAAATCCACGATCCTCCGCACCTGCTCTACCTCAAGGGCGAGATCCAGGAGCGCGACCGCCACGCCATCGCCGTGGTCGGATCCCGCCGGGTCACCCACTACGGACGCGAGGCGGCCCGCCGACTTTCCTTTCAACTCGCCCACGCCGGAGTCACCATTCTCTCCGGACTCGCCCGCGGGATCGATACCGCCGCGCACGAGGCCGCCCTCGCCGCCGGCGGGCGCACCATCGCGGTGCTGGGCTCGGGCATCGGGCATCTCTACCCGCCGGAAAATGCCGCCCTCGCGGAGCGCATCGCGGAAAACGGCGCCGTGCTCTCGGAATTTCCGGTGCTTTACGTCCCGGATCGCCAGTCGTTCCCCCTCCGGAACCGAATCGTTTCCGGCATGAGCCGGGGCATTCTCGTGGTCGAGGCCCCGGCGCGCAGTGGCTCCCTCATCACCGCGAACCAGGCCATGGAACAGGGGCGCAACGTCTACGCCGTGCCCGGTCCCATCGATCGTCCCACTTCCGAGGGCTGCAACCGGCTCATCCAGGACGGTGCCAAGCTGGTGATCGACAGCCGGGACATTCTCGATGAGATGGAGATGCTGCTCCCGCCCGTTCCCCGCCAAGGCGAACTGGGCCTGGGCGAATCCGAACCCGCGCCGGCCGGCCCTCCGCTCGACGACGCCGAGCGCGCGGTACTTGCGGCCCTGGGCGACGACGAACTCCCGATCGACACCATCATCGACGGGGCCTCCCTCCCCAGCGCGGTGGTCTCGGCCACCCTTCTCAAGCTGGAAATGAAGCGCCGGGTAAAACAGCTTCCCGGCAAATACTTTGTAAAACTGGGTTGACGGCTGCTCTATCGTGATTCAGCCGTGCATGGCTCGCCAACCCTCCGCCTACCGTTCTCGTCCCCATGGGCAAATCACTGATCATCGCAGAAAAACCCAGCGTCGCCACCGACCTCGCCCGCGTTCTCGGCAGCGAACCCTCGGTGGGAAAATTCAAGAAGGAGAAAGACTTCTTCGAGAACGACCACTACATCATCTCGTCGGCCGTCGGTCACCTGGTGGAGCAGAAGCTGCCCACCACTGCGGACGGCAAGACGCTTCCGTGGAAATTCGAGTGCCTCCCGGTGATCCCCGACGAGTTCGAACTGCAACCCATCGAGGGCAACAAGGCGCGACTCAATCTCCTCAAGCGCCTCATGAAGCGCAAGGATGTGGACGAAATCATCAACGCCTGTGACGCCGGCCGCGAAGGGGAATTGATTTTCCGCTACATCATCAAGCTGTCCGGCGTGAAGAAACCCACCCGCCGGCTCTGGATGCAGTCGATGACGAACCAGTCGATCCTCGACGCCTGGAATCACCTGCGCAGTGACGAGGACATGCAGCCGCTGGCGGCTGCCGCGGTGTGTCGCTCCGAAAGCGATTGGCTGGTCGGGATCAATTCGACCCGGGCCATGACCGCCTACAACTCGCGCTACGGCGGTTTCAACAAGACCCCGGTGGGACGCGTCCAGACCCCGACTCTGGCCCTGCTGGCGGAGCGGGAAATGGAGATCGATGCCTTCGAGCCGCGCCCCTACCACGAAGTCCACGGCGTCTTCGGCGTGGCCGCCGGCAACTATCCGGGACGCTGGTTCGATCAGAGCTTCAAGAAGAGCGAAGACGATCCTCATGGGCGACCGGAGCGGATCTGGGATCGCGCTGTCGCCGAGGCCATCGTCGATCGCTGCCTCGGCAAGACCGCCACGGTAGAGGAGAAGAAGAAACCGACCAAGCAGGTGCCGCCGATGCTCTACGACCTCACCTCGCTCCAGCGCGAGGCCAACGGTCGCTTCGGTTTCAGTGCCCGCCGCACCCTGCAACTGGCGCAGCGCCTCTACGAGACCCACAAGGCCCTGACCTACCCGCGAACCGATTCCCGCTACCTGCCGGACGACTACGTCGCCACCACCATCGGCACCCTCGAGAAGATCGCGGGAGAAAGCGGCGGAGCGGTCACCAACCTTCCCCGATTCGCCGCCAAGGTGGTGGAGAACCGTTGGGTCGGCGGCAAGAACCGCCGCGTGTTCAACGGCGCCAAGGTCAGCGATCACTTCGCCATCATTCCCACCGGCCAGTTTCCCAACAAGCTGGATGCCGACGAACAGAAGATCTACGACATGGTGAGCCGCCGCTTCGTGGCCACCTTCTTCCCGCACGCGGAATTCGAGATCACCACCCGCATTACCCGAATCGGCGAAGACGCCTTCCGGTCGGACGGAAAGATCCTCGTCGTTCCCGGCTGGCTCGAGGTCTACGGAAAGGAATCCCAGGCGCCGAGCAGCGAAGACGAAAAGGAAGGCGAGAGCGGAAGCGGCAAGACGCTCGTGCCGGTGGCAGAGAACGAGGACGCTTCCACCGAGGAGGTGCGGATCGAGGACAAGGAAACCCGTCCCCCGCCGCGTTACAACGAAAGCACGCTTCTCTCGGCCATGGAGACGGCCGGAAAGCGGGTCGATGACGACGACCTGCGCGAGGCGATGAGCGAACGCGGCCTCGGCACCCCGGCGACCCGGGCAGCCATCATCGAAGGCCTCATCCAGGACAAGTATGTCAGCCGCCAGGGCCGCGACCTCTTCGTGAGCAATCGCGGCATCCGCCTCATCGAGCAACTGCGCGAGATGGGCATCGACATCCTCACCTCCCCCGAGATGACCGGGGAATGGGAACACAAGCTCAAGGAAATGGAACAGGGGCGTCTCGCGCGTCCGGCTTTCATGGAGCAGATCCGGAAGCTGACCCAGGACGTGGTCGTCACCGCCAAGACCGCCGCCAGCGAATCCCTCAACCGCGAGTATCCCGATTTCCCCGTTCCCTGCCCGGTCTGCGGCGCGCCCACCCTGGGCCAGGACGAGGGGCGCTACAAGTGCAAGGAACCCGACTGCAAGTTCGCGCTGCCCAAGGTGCTCGCCACCCGTCCCTTCAAGGAAGCCGAGGCCAGGGAACTCCTGACCTCCAAGCACGTCGGTCCCCTCACCGGATTCCTGAGTCGCTTCAAGCAGCCTTTCGACGCCGAGGTCGAACTCGTCGAGGACAAGAAGGCCGGTCTCAAGGCTTCCTTCGTTTTTCAGAAGACCGAGGAGGAAGAGGCCGAGGCGGAAGCCATCCTGCCGGAGAACAAGCTCTGTCCCTGCCCCGTCTGCGAAAAAGGAGAGATCTACGAGACGCCCCATTCCTACGTCTGCGACCGCCGCGTCGCCGGGGAAAAGTGCAAGGGCCGCCTGTCCAAGGAAATGTGCAAATACGAGATCCCCAGGGAGCAGGCTCTCAAGTTCTTCACCGAGGGCAAGACCGACCTCATCGACAAGTTCATTTCCAAGAAGGGCCGCCCCTTCAAGGCGCATCTCACCTGCAATCCCAAGGGACGCCGCATCCTCAACTGGGAATTCCCGCCCCGCGAGCCCGCCAAGAAGAAGAGCGTGCCCGCCAAGAAGAGCTGACCGTCCTGGGCGGACGCGCCCCCGGGCTCAGCGACCGGAATTCCGGAGGCGCGCCTCCGATTCAACCCGGGTCGTTTTCAAATCGGTGCAATAATCGATCGGTTCCTTCGCGACCCAGGTAGCGATGGAGCATGGGCGGTGGCGACTTGGCCAGGTCGATGAGGATGAGTGCGTCGAGCGCGTTGTTGAAATCCGGATCGACGTTGAAGCTCAACAGGGTCGCGTTCAGCTTGAGATAGTGTTTGAGCAGGATGGGGATGCCTTTTCCATCAGGCTCGACTTCCGCCACCTTCGCGGACACTTCCTGCGAGGTCTGGAGCGAATCGCTGATCTGTTCGGGACCAAGTCCGTCGAGCGAATCCGTCAATTGGAAGGGATTCCGCGGCCGAACCCAGCGCGCCAGCGTCGGGTGGGTCAGTTCCCGGGTCATGAATTCGACCATCAGGTACTTGGCGATGGTCGAGTAGTCCTGGGAAATGCTGACCGGACCGAACAGGTGCCGATGATGCTCCCGCGAAACCACGAAAGCCCCTAGGCCCTTCCACATCAACGGCAAGGGCTGTGGCAGCCGCTGGTATTCGGGCAATACGAAAGAGCGGCCCAGTTCGATGCCGGGGGTCAGGTAATCGAGAAAATCCGGCTCGAAGTCGAACAAGGTGGAACAGTAGAGCCCGTCGGCCCCGTGCTCGGGAAGTATCTCATCGGTGAGCCCCAACCGGTAGCCGCCCGCCAGGCACTCGTGTTCCCGATCCCAGAGAAAAAGGTGCCGGTAATGCCGGTCGAAGCGATCCAGGTCCCGCTCCCGTCCCGTGCCTTCACCGACGGCGCGAAAAGCGATCTCCCGGAGGCGGCCCAACTCCTCGAGCACATGGGGAACCCGTTCGGGTAGCGCCAGGAAAACGCTGAAGCGTCGATCACGGGCCAGTTCGTCCGCGGCATCCAGGCGACCGACTTCCTTACGAATCCGCCCCGGATCACCGGGAGGCGCCACCGGCTCGAAGAACGGTGTCCGCTCCTCGGAGGGCGACGTTTGGGAGCGAAGGCCGGCGTTCATGTCGAGAGGATACCTCGTTCGTGGGTCAGGTCCCGGCCGCAAGTTGGCGCTGGTATTTCAGGGTGGAGGGCGCGATCCCGAAGTCGGGTGGCAGTTCGATTCCCTGCGACGAGTGCATCACCGCGATGATGGCGAAGTGATGCACGGTGTGGGAAACGAGAAACTGCAGTTCCCGGCCCACCGTGGATCGGGAGGGCAGGCAGTCACCTCCCTCGCCACAATCGACGAGGACGTTGACCGGGGTATCAAGCCCGATATCGGCCTGGGAAAACCACGCCTCCAGTTCCTCCAAGCGAGTCAGCGCCACCCCGGGATCCCTCTCGAGATCGGAACCCCGCTCCCGTTGATCGTAGTCGATGCATCCCGATTCCCAGCCCCTTCGAAAGAGCTCAAAGTGCTCGATGCAATGCCGGAGATGCCCGCCCACCGTTCCCCCGAAGCACTGCAGGTGGGAAGTCCGGTATTGAGCGCCGTCCAGGTTCGACACCAGTTCCCGGGCCTGACGAAGATAGTGCCCACAAGCGGTCCAGAGTGTGGTCATGGCAACATGGAGCGGGAAGTGGTGGTTTCTAACTTCCCCGCATAGCTGGTTTACCTGATTGAAGAGCAGCGCACAACTCAATTGTCGGATGCCTGGGTCACGACGAGAAGCAACGATTTCGTCACTACCCGTCACCCGCTTGGTTTCCGCCTCCCTCCGAATCCCGCTTGACCTTCCCGGCAGATCATCGGAACGCTGGCAGCCATGAGCGACTCTCCTTCCATCGTCTTTCTCGATCGGGACACCCTGGATGCCGGGGATATCGATTTCACCGTCCTGGAATCGATCGGTCCGGTCTCCTACCACGCCCTGACTCATCCCGACGAACGAGCCGGCCGCGTCGGAGACGCCGAGGTCATTCTCTCCAACAAGGTCGTCATCGACGGCTCCGTGATGGATGCCGCCCCGAAGCTGAAACTCATCCAGGTGGTCGCGACCGGAATCAACAACGTGGACCTCGCCGCCGCCCGGGAACGCGGCATCGCCGTCTGCAATGTGAGCGGTTACTCGACTCCCTCGGTCACCCAGCACGTCTTCGCCCTGCTGCTCAACCTGGCCAGCCACGTCGATACCTACGCCTCGGAAGCCCCCCGCTGGGCGGAGAGCCCGATTTTCACCCGCCTCGATCATCCCATCACCGAGATCTCCGGGCGCGTCCTCGGCATTGCGGGATTGGGGGCGATCGGAAAATCCGTGGCCCGGGTCGCGGAAGCCTTCGGCATGCGCGTCATCGGCCTGGCCCGGGAAGGATCGGAGCCCGGCACGGGAAGTGACGGCTACGAGCGGCTCCCGCGCGAGCGCTTCTTCGCCGAAGCGGACGTGGTCTCATTGCATTGTCCCCTGACCGAGGAAACGAAGCACCTCATCAACCGGGAAACCCTGTCCCTGATGAAGTCCTCGGCTTTCCTCATCAACACCGGCCGGGGTGACCTCGTCTGCGAACCGGATCTCGCGGAGGCACTGCGAAACGGCCAGATCGCCGGAGCCGGGCTGGACGTGCTCTCGCCCGAACCTCCACCGGCGAGCCATCCCCTCCTCGACCCGGAAATCCCCAACCTGCTGGTCACTCCGCACACCGCTTGGGCCTCCGTCGAGGCCCGCCGACGCCTCCTCGAGGGCGTGATCGAGAATCTTCGGGCCTTCCTCGCCGGAGAACGCCTCAACCGGGTGGACTGAGTTTTTCCGTCACTCACCTTTCCTGGTGATCCCCCGCTCCCGGGCGTCACAGGCGAGCCGAAAGGCCTCGTCCTCCCCGTAGCGCAGCACCGAGTAGCGAATTCGGCGTCGGACTCCCGGCTTCGGGGACCACGCGGCCTGCCAGGACGCGTATTCGATGCCATTGACTCCGATGTTGATCACCCGGGTGACGCCGACGACACCGGAACGATTGCGGGCGGCCGGCAGCGCGTGGCTGCGGACTCTCCCGGCGTCCCGACGCTCCAGGCGAGAAAGCAACCGGTCCCGGAACTGCCGCGCCCGTTCCTGGGCGGCGTCCCGCCCCCCCCAACTCTCGTCGGCAAAAAAACGGGTGAAGCGTACTCCCTTGCGCTGCAATCGCACCTGCCAGCCATGGGTGCCACTCGTGTCCAAGTCCAGCCGGCAGATACCGTATTCCGACGATGCAGCACTCATGACGTCCAGCAAGATTCAATTTTCCCGGCGAAAAAAAGGCGCCCCGCCCGAGGGAAACCCTCCGGCGAGGCGCCATGAATCTCAACACGGAATTGAATCGGGACCGTGACGCCTCAATCGCGTCACTCCTTCACCGGGATGGCCAGGATGTCGCGACGGCCTTCGGCATAGACCTGGAGGAGCAGCACTTCGCCGGCAAACGAATCGGTGAGATCGAGCGCCTCCTTGACGCTGCTCACGGGCTGCTGGTCCACCATGGTGATCACCTGCCCGGCACGGAGACCCGCTTCCGCGGCCGCCGACTCGGGCTTCACATCGCGGACGAGCACACCCTCGAGATCATCGGGCAGGCTCAGCGCCGTTCGCATCTCTTCGGTGAGATTGCCGACCTCGACACCGTCGAGGAACACCCGGGCCTTGTTGCCGGGCTTGCCTTTGTCGTCATCACCGCCGGAGCCGCTCATGGCGAGATCGCCGGCATCGGAGAGGTCGCCGAGTTTCACGGTCACCTGCTCCTTCTTGCCACCACGAATGACGTCGAAATCGACCTCGGTACCCGGAGCGGTGTTGCTGATGTCGAGCCGAAGCTTCGGCATGCTGTCGGCCTTGTTGCCATTGTAGCCGACGATGAGGTCACCCGGCTTGAGCCCGGCTTCCGAGGCGGGGGTGTCGCTGCCCACGTCGGTGATGAGCACGCCGGACTTGTCTTCCCGGCCGAGAGCCTTGGCCATGTCGCTGTCGAGTTCCTTGAGATAGACTCCCAGGAAACCGCGCTTCACGGTGCCGTGATTGTCGAGGAGACGGTTGACGATGTTCAGGGCCATGTTCACCGGGATGGCGAAACCGATCCCGATGTTGCCGCCGGAAATGCCGGATTGGATCGCGGTATTGATCCCGATCAGGCGTCCCTCGGCATCGACCAGCGCGCCACCGGAGTTGCCCCGGTTGATGGAGGCATCGGTCTGGATGAAGTTTTCATAACCGCCGCCGGTGATGTTGAGGTCGTTGCGACCGAGGGCGCTGACGATGCCAAGCGTCACCGTCTGCTCGAGACCGAACGGATTGCCGACCGCGAGGGTCACGTCGCCCACCCGAAGGTGGCTGCTGTCACCGATGGTCACGTGGGTGAGGTCCTTGGCCTCGATCTTGATGAGGGCGACATCCGTCTGCGGATCCGCGCCCACGAGCTTGGCTTCGTAGTCGCGCTTGTCGGTGGGCAGCGAAACCATGATCTCGTCCGCTCCGCCGACCACGTGGTTGTTGGTGAGGATGTAACCATCGGAGGAGATGACCACCCCCGAACCGAGTCCCTGCTCCTTGCGGGGAGGGAGTTCGTCCAGATCCTCGGGAATGCCGAAGAAACGACGGAACATGGGGTCGTCGAACATGGGGGAACGGGTCTGCACCTGCACTTCCTTGGTCGAAAAGATCGTGACCACGGCAGGCATCACCTTCTCCAGCGCGTCGGCATAACTGGACGCATGCGGCGCGCTGTCCTTGAGGGGGGCCTTGTCGACGGTCAATTTCTTCGACAGGTTGTCGTAAGAGATGGTTTCCTTGGATTGTTCTTCCTCGGAGGTACCGATCACCGCCACGAGACAGGCGGCGGCGGCGACGGTGAGGACACCTTGGAGTTTTCGATTCGATTTCATGAGCTTGTTTGAAATAATACGGGGGAGGGTTTCAGTAGGAGCTTACGCCATGAGTGAAAAAATCCCAGCAAGGGCTTTTCCGGCGTTTACACCATCGAAAGCGACGCCCTTGAAAGTTTCTGTCTGATTTTTTCCCATTCTTCGGTTTTCTCCCTTCCATGATTTCCCTGATCCCCGAGGAGCGCCTCGACGCGATTTCGCTTTCGGCGCCCGAACTGAGCCGCTACGCCAGACACCTGACCATCCCCGACGTCGGCGTGGATGGCCAGCGCAGGCTCAAGGCCGCGCGCGTGCTCTGCATCGGCGCCGGCGGACTGGGTTCGCCGGTCGCCCTCTACCTCGCGGCGGCCGGCGTGGGACGCCTCGGGCTGGTGGATTTCGACGAGGTCGATTTCTCCAACCTCCAGCGCCAGATTCTCCACGGTACCGGCGACGTGGGACGCGCCAAGCTCGATTCCGCCGCCGACACGCTGGGCGAGATCAATCCCGAGGTGGAACTGGATCTCTACCGGGAGCGATTCACCAGTGAGACCGCCCGGGACATCGCCGAGCCCTACGACCTCATCATCGACGGCACCGACAATTTTCAGACCCGCTACCTGAGCAACGATCTCGCCGTCCTCACGGGAAAACCGAACGTCTACGGCTCCATCTTTCGATTCGAGGGTCAGGTGTCGGTTTTCTCCCCCAAGCTCGGCGGCCCCTGTTATCGCTGCCTGTTTCCCGAACCGCCGGCGCCCGGCATGGTCCCGAGTTGCGCGGAAGGCGGGGTCATCGGCGTGCTTCCCGGCATCGTCGGGTGCCTCCAGGCCAACGAGGCGATCAAGCTCATTCTCGGACTCGGGGAACCACTGGTCGGCCGGCTCGTCCATTTCGACGCCCTCCGCTTCCGATTCCGCGAATTCCAGCTGCGCCGCGATCCCCAGTGTCCGGTCTGCGGCGAAAACCCCACGGTGACCGATCTCATCGACTACGAGGAATTCTGCGGCGTTGGACGCGGCGAAGAATCTCAAACAGAATCCAACATGATACCCGAAATCACCGTTCACGACCTGCGAACCCGGATGGACGACGAAGGCGACTCGTTCGTTCTCGTCGATGTCCGCGAGCCCTCCGAACACGCCATCTGTCGGTTCCCCGACGCCGTTCTCATCCCGCTCGGGGAGCTGGCGGATCGCCTCCACGAACTCGATCGCGACATCGACATCGTGGTGCACTGTAAGGCGGGGGGACGCAGTGCCAAGGCCATCGAACTGCTGATGGAGAACGGTTTCGACAAGGTCTGTCACGTCGCCGGCGGCATCAACGCCTGGTCGCGGGAAGTCGATCCCTCGGTGCCCCTCTACTGAAATCCCCGTGTCCGCTTCCCCCCTCTCATCCGAACTGCTCGCCGCGCTTCGCTGTCCCGAATCACGGCAGCCGCTGGCGCTTGCCGACCAGGCCACCCTGGATCGACTGCGGCGAAAAACCGGTGACTCCTCCCTGGAGAACGCCCTCGTTCGCGAGGACGGAGCCCGCGCCTATCCCGTGCGTGACGGCTTTCCCCTGCTGCTCCTCGACGAGGCCATTTCCCTCGATTCACCGGAGTAAATCGCACCATGTCGGATCTCGCCGCGTCTCGCCATCACCTGGCCTACGTCTTCGAGCGATTCCCGTCGTTCACGCAGACCTTCTGCGTCCGGGAGATTCTCGAACTGGAGCGTCAGGGACTTCGCCCCCTGCTCTTCTCCATCCGCGACACCCGCGGCGAGATTCCCCGCAACTTTCCCGACAGCCTCTACGACCGGGTCATCTTTCTTCCCCCGGAGAAGGAACTGGTGGAGGAGGTGAAGCGGCTGAAACAGGAGAATCGCCTACCCCAATCGGTGGTGCTGACCTTGCGTCACTGGAAGGACAAGTCCGACCAGCGCGACAAGCAGCGCGTCTACGAAGCGGCCTGGATCGGTCTCAAGCTGGCCGAGGCCGGGGTTCGCCATGTCCATTCCCACTTCGCCGGGATCGGGGCGCGCACCGCGTGGTGGCTGCACTTCTTCTACGAGGTCACCTACAGCTTCACCGGACACGCGAACGATCTCTGGGAGCGAAACGACCTCCCGCTTACCCTGGAGACGCTCATGAACGACGCCGCCTTCGTGGCCACCGTCAGCGAATATTCGGCCCGGGACCTGCGCGAACGCTTTCCCCTCGCCGCGCCCCGGGTGAAACGCGTCTACAACGGCCTCGACCTGGCGCCTTTCCGGGAGGCGGCCGAGCGTCGCAATTCCGAGACGGTTTGGAAGGGAGAACGCGTCCTCCTGAGCGTCGGCCGGCTCATCGAGAAAAAGGGATTCGACGATCTCGTTCGTGCCTGCGGACACCTTCGCGATCGCGGCGTCTCCGATTTCCGCTGCATCATCGTCGGCGAGGGCCCGATGGAAGATGAACTCAACGCCCTCATCGCTCACCTGCGCCTCGGCGATCGGGTGGTCCTCGCCGGTCCGAAATCGCAGGAGGAAATCATCGAGCTGCTCGAGCAGACCGCGGTCTTCGCCCTGCCCTGCGTGACCGAGAAGGAAGGCGGCAAGGACAACCTGCCCACCGTCCTCATGGAAGCCATGGCCGCTCGCGTCGCCTGCGCCTCGACCCGGCTCGCCGGCGTGCCCGAAATGGTCATCGACGGGGAAACCGGCCGCCTCGTCGAGGAACGCCGGCCCGAAGAGTTCGCCGGCATCCTGGAAGATCTCCTCTCAAGCCCGGAAACCACGGAATCGATGGGAAGCGCCGGTTATACCCTCGCTGAGCAAATCTTTTCCAAAAAAGTGACGGCGAGATCGTTACGCCGATATCAGGTCGAATTCGGCCTGGTCCGTTTCGATCCCGCCCTGATCGCCCGGGATCCCGCCCTAGCGACTGCCTACCTCAAGCAGGCCGGACTGCGCATCGGGCGTCTCTTCCGTCCGAGAAAGCCCTCACAGGTCCCCTAGTCCAGGTAGACGAATTCGTTCAGATTGAAGAGCGCGAGGCAGAACTCCTCCAGGCTCGAACCGGCCATGAAGGCTTCGGCCATCGCCCGTTCTTCCGACGTCGCTTCCCGGCCCAGAAACAGGGGAAAGGCCGCGTTCACCTTTTCGCCGGAACTTCGACCGGCCAACTTCGACGCCGCATCGGCGGCCACCTCGTGCACGAAGGCATCGTTCCACAGGGTCAGTGCCTGGGGCGCGGTGGTGGACACCTGGCGACGCGCGCAACTCTGGTTGGCATCGGGCCGGTCGAAGACCTCGAAGAAGGGAAAGCGCAGGTTCCGCCGGGCGAACAGGTAGAGGCTACGCCGGTCATGCTCGCGAATGTCCTTCGTCACCGGCCACTGGTTCTTGAGTAGGGTCATCGTCACTTCCGGCGGAAGCGGAGGCCGCACGCCGGGACCGCCCATCCTTCGATTCAGTCGCCCCGCAACACTGAGCATGGTGTCGCGAATCGCCTCCCCATCCAATCGACGGCGATTCTGTCGGGATAGCAGCCGATTGTCCGGATCTCGTTCCAACCGGATCCGCCAGTCGTCAGATGCGTCGTCCTCCACTCGGGACGCCTGGCGCCAGGCGCGGGAACGCAGGATCTCCCGGTGCAGCGCCTTCAGCGAACCATCCTGGTGGACAAGTTCGGTCGCCAGCCAGTCGAGGAGTTCCGGATGGCTCGGCCGGTCACCCAGCTTTCCGAAGTCGGACGGCGTCCCCACCAGGGGAACGGCGAAATGATGCTGCCACAGCCGATTCACCATCACCCTGCGGGTCAGCGGATGCTCCGGTCGCGTGAGCCAGCGCGCCAGGGCCGCCCGGCGATCCGTCCGCGCCGCCACCAGGTCCTCCTCCCCGCTCACCAGCACCCGGGGAAAACCGGGAACCACCTCCGGTCCGGGACGGCGAAAATCCCCGCGCACGTAGAGCCGTGACTCGGGCCGATCACGGGACCGGATCGGGAACACCACCGGCAGGCTCCGGTTCTTCGGCGGCAGGGCGAAGTCCTCGAATATCGCCCGCAGTCGATAGAAATCCGCCTGGCTGATCGGGTCGGACCGATGATCGTGGCACTGCGCGCACTCCAGCGTGAGCCCGAGAAAGACCGATCCCACCGCGCCGGTCAGTTCGTTGAGGACGTTGTGGCGCCGCTCGGACTCGAGATCGATGTCGGGCATGTCCGGCCCGGCGAGAAGAAACCCGGTGGCGGTGGCGGTCTCCGCCGATTCCGGCTCCAATTCGTCCCCGGCGATCTGGAGGGCGATGAAACGATCGAAGGGCAGATCGGAATTGAAGGCCGCGACCACCCAGTCACGATATCGCCAGGCCTCCTCCCGCACCTTGTCGTGCTCGAATCCATCGGTCTCGGCGAAGCGGGCCACGTCCAGCCAATGCTGCGCCCAGCGCTCCCCGTAGTGGGGGGAATCCAGGTAGTGATCGATCGCATTCCGCCAGGCCGCCTCCGGTTCGCGAGCGTGGTCCGACAGGAAACGGGTCCGGCTTTCCGGACTCGGCGGCAGGCCCGTGAGCGTGTAGCTCAGTCGCCGCAGCAAGGTGTCCGGCGAGGCCTCGGGAGCGAAATCGGGAATTCCCGCCTCGCGCAGCCGATCCAACAGGAAAGCGTCGATGGGGCTGGTGACCTCGGCATCGTCGAGCCGGGGAACCGGTGGCCGAACCGGCGGACGGAAGGCCCAGAAACGGCGGTCGCGTTCCGTGATGTCCGCTTCCGCGTAGCCCGTGGCTTCCGCTTTCTCGTCCTCGGCAACGGCCGCGATTCTCGCCCCCTGCGAAAGTCCCAGCCACGCGAGGCCCACGATCACCTGGCTCCACCGGCATCCATCGGCCGCGATATTTCGCAACGGACTCATGCCAGAATATCCTGAACCACCCGGCCCGCCGTCCCGGTGAGGCGCGCCTCGAGGCCGTTGTGCAGGTAGGTGAGGTGCTCGTGATCGAATCCCAGCAGGTGCAGGATGGTGGCGTGGAGATCGTTGACGTGCACCGGATTCTCCACCGCCCGCAGTCCGAAATCGTCCGTCGCCCCGTGGGCGTACCCGCCTTTCACCCCGGCTCCGGCGAGAACCACGGAGTAGCCCCAGGGATTGTGATCCCGCCCTGTCCCCTGCTCGCTCATCGGCATGCGCCCGAACTCCCCGCCCCAGATCACCAGCGTGTCCTCCAGCAGACCGCGGCTTTTCAAGTCGCGCAGCAGTCCCGCCACCGGCCGATCGGTGGCGGCGGCGTACTTCCCGTGATTCCCGGCCACGTCCTTGTGGGCATCCCAGCCATTGGTGTCGCCCGAGTAGAGTTGGACAAAGCGCACGCCGCGCTCGAGCAGCCGCCGCGCCAGCAGACACCGGGTGCCGAACTCGCGCGTCACGGGATCGTCCATGCCATAGAGTTGCTTCGTCGCCTCGGATTCGCCCTCGAGCCCGACCAGTTCCGGCGCCTCGGCCTGCATCCGGAAAGCCAGTTCGTAGGAGGCGATCCGCGCCGAGAGTTCGTCATCGAAGTCGCGGGCTTCCAGGTGCCGGCGGTTCATTCGCTGAACGAAATCGAGCGTTTTTCTCCGATTCCCCCCGCGGCTCGTGGCCGATTTCAGGTTCAGGATCGGCGATTCCCCGGGGCGCATGGTCACGCCCTGGTGAGTGGCCGGGAGAAAGCCGTTGCCCCACGCCGGCGGTCCGCCCTTGAGTCCGCCTCCAGGATCGGGCATGACCACGAAGCCGGGCATGGAATCGTTCTCCGATCCCAGCCCGTAGCTCACCCAGGCCCCCAGGCTCGGCTTGCCCATGAGGATGGAGCCGGTGTTCATCTGGTAGACCGACTGCGGATGATTCACGCTGTCGCCGTGGCAGGAGCGCAGCACGCAAAGCTCGTCGGCCAGTTGCGCCATCTCGGGCAGGAAATCCGATATCTCCAACCCGCTCCGTCCCCGCTTTCGAAACGGGCGAAGCTCCGGCAACAAGGGATTGCGCGCCACTTTGCGACGGGTCATCACTTCGCCCATGGACTCGGGCAGCGGTTGGCCGGCGTAGCGCCGAAGGGCCGGCTTGGGATCGAACAGGTCCACCTGGCTCGGTCCCCCGTGCATGAAGAGGTAGATCACGCGCTTCGCCCGGGCCGGGAAGTGGGGCGCCCGTCCGGTCACGCCCGCGTCCAGCATCGGGGCCAGCGCGAGCATGCCGAATCCCCCGCCCGCCCGGCGGAGGAACTCGCGACGACCGAGCCCCGGTCCCCTGAACGCATTTCCCGACACGGAAAGAATTCTAACTTGGCAGTGCCCCGAACCACAAGCGCGAAAGGCGGTCCATTCCACCCTGTCGGGTCGCGGACTCAACCGGGTTGAATGCCGCTGGCGACTCTGCGTTTCCCCCGCTATCCTTGCCGAGCATGAAGACGCTTCAATTCGACGACACCATCCTCGTTCTCGACAACGTGACCCGGGTGACCTACGAGGAAAACGATGCCAACATCACCGCCGACAACACCTGCCTGATCTACTTCGTGGGCGGCGGCAACGACCCGTTCATCGTCCGCGGAGAAAAGGCCCGAGCCGTCTTCGACCAGATCGCCCAAGTCCTGGAATCCGCCGACTGAACGGTGCGAATCCGGTAAATTCAGCTTTTCCCGACCTTCAGCCTGTGGTAGAGCGGTAGGCATGAGCCGAGAAACCACCGTTCCGTTTTCCCTTTTCTCCGGCGCGCTGCTGGTCGCGATATCGACCGCCGGTTGCGGCATGTTGAATCGTGCCCCGGACCCGATCCAACCCGCGCCCACCGCCGTCCAGGCCCCCGCTTCCGCCGAGGCGCCCACCGCCACCAACGCTCCCGCGCCTGAACCGTTCTCGCTGAAGGAAGGCGAGCAATTGGTGGCGCACCAGGTCGTCAAGGGCGATTCCCTCTGGGAACTGGCGCAGAAATACAACACCCGCGTCTCCCGCATCAAGGCGGCAAACAATCTCGAGAGCGACATGATCGTGGAAGGCCGGACCCTCCAGATCCCCACCAGGATGGCTTCCGCTCCGGCTCCCGCTGCGGCCACGGCCGCCCCCGCGGCGCCGGCGATGACGACTCCGGCACCCGCTGCGGCACCCCAGCCTCAGCCGACCACCCCGGGACTGGTGACCCCTCCGGCCATCCAGACTCCCGCGCCGGCCCCGGCGCCCGCGCCCGCTCC
>JAUIGT010000623.1 GCA_030432615.1 Verrucomicrobiia bacterium | reverse complement strand
GCGTAGATTGTAATCGACGCCGACGTCACTGCGCAACAGGCCGGTCCACCGGATGCTGTCGCCCACTTTGCGGTAGGGAAACTGATCGGCGTCAAGCCCCGTTATGATTGCCCCGCGATCGTCAACGCCCTGATAGCCCAACATGGTCCCCTTGATGCCGTCACCGGGCGCGGGGTTGACCGTGAAGGGAAAGCGCAACTCGTCGGTGGGCCAGGTCACGGTGCCCGGCGAACTGTGGAGACGGCGACTGGAAGCCGATGGCGAGACCTACACCAACCGGGACGGCGACACCTTCACCTGGGAGGTGTTTCGGGCGACCGCGCCGGAAGTCGATTTCTCGGGGCGCGAAGGGGAGGTGTTCTCCGTGACCCTGGCGGATCAATTGCCCAACGGCTGGCACGATCTGGAGGTGCCGGTCGCGGGTTTCGAGGACGCGATTCTCTCCTTCCGCGTGTGCGAGCCGCCGCTGGGACGGGTGGAGAAGGCGGAGTGAGCGGAGGCGCCGGGGTCAACAGGGTCGGCTCGCGGACTCAACCCGGTTGAACGCGCGGATCAGGCCTGGTTGGGGGGGCGAAGTATCTCGATTTCCACCGGCACCACGCCGGCGCGCATCATGTCGAGTTCGTCGGCGGTGCGCTTGCTGACATCGATGATCCTTCCGCGGATGAAGGGGCCGCGGTCGGTGATGGTCACCAGTTGCGAGCGTCCGTTCCGCTTGTTGGTGACTTTCACGACGGTGCCGAAAGGCAGGGAACGGTGCGCGGCGGTGTACTCGTGATCGGACAGCGGCTTGCCGCTCGCGGTGGTGCGCCCGCCATTGGTGCGAACGCTGTACCAGCTGGCCAGTCCGTGGTCGCTTTTCCCGGTATGCACCAGGTCGGACATCGAGAAGTCCGATTCGGCGAGGTTCAGGACCTGGCACTGGGTGGTGGTGAGAACGAGACAGACGAGTCCCGCGAGGATCAGGGATCTTGCAATCATGACAAACGAACGGTTGTTTGGTTGCGTGCCTCCCCCCGAGTGATTTTCAGGCACTTGTCGAGGAAGATAACCGAATTTGCGCAGAATTTCCAGTCGTTTTCTTTCCGGCCGGCTTCCGAGGTGGTTGGCGGGAAAGGAATTGCAGCGGCGGATCACTCCCCCCAAGATGCCGATCGTGCCAGATTTCGGAGACAGGTTGACGCGCCGCCGGCTGCTGGAAGTCGTCGCCGCTTGGGCGAGTGCCGGCTCCGCCTCGCCGGGCGCGGCGGATGAGACCAGGGTGGCGGTCACCCTCGGAAATCCGGGACCCTGGGGATTGCTGGAAACCCTTCCCTGCGTGTTGGCACCACCGGACTGGTACCTGGACGCGGCCGGATTCGAGGAAATGCGCCAGGAGTGGTTGTTCCCGGGGTTCGACGAGGAAAAACTGCGGGGCTACCTGGGCTCGATCGGGTTTCCCGGGACAGCGGTGGCGGACCTGCTGGCGAGTCGGGGGGAATCCCTACCCGAGGGCGGGCTTCGCATTCTCCCACCCCGTGAACTGGTGGTCTCGATGCCGGGGGAGGTCCGGTCGTTGCTCTACGCGGACCTGGCGCGTTCGGTTTTCAATCCGCTCCACCAGTTTCCCTTTTCCATCGACCCGCGCGGATTCGCCTACTCGGCCGAGGGATCGGGATTGCCGGAGTCCATCGTGTCCCTGGTGGAATCGATGGTCTATCGCAAGGATGGCCTGCCGGCGTTTGCCGACCTGCCGCTCGTCCTGGCCGAAATTCCCGAGGAATCCGGCCGCAAGCGCTTCATTTCCGTGCTTCTCCAGCAGGAGAGCCTGATGGTGCGGCTGCCCGGGAGCCCGGAGGAACTGCAGGCGATGGCCGCCTACTGGAGCGGCGGCAGCGCCATGCGGGAATCGAGCCTGACGGGATTCCTGTCCTCCATCGTGGAGCACAATGACGGCTCCGCCATCGATCTGCTCTACCTGTTGCCACCCAATGCCAGGAAACTGCTGAACTGCTATCCGCCACCCGAGAGCCAGGTGGGAGAGGCCGCGCCGGATTGCTACTGGACGGCCTTCAATTTTTTCGGCGACGAGATCTCCGACCGGGCGCTCGATGCGGGGATGATCGATCGCTACCTCGAGAATCGCTACGATCCCGTGGAAGGCGAACCGACCTTCAGCGACGTGATCGTTTTCAGCGACCCCGCGACCCAGGTCCCGCTGCACGCCTGCGTCTACCTGGCCGACGGGCTCGTCTACACCAAGAACGGGCACAGCCTGCTGCGGCCGTGGATGATCATGCGACTGAAGGACCTGGCGGTCTCCTACTGGGGGGAAAAGGAAATGGCGGCGCATGTTTTCCGTCGCCGCCGTCCCGGTTGAAAGCGGAGGAGCTTCAGGCGTGGGGCTCGGTCATGGAGGCGGGATCGAGCGCGGCCTCCAGTTCCTCCGCGGGCAACACTTCCATTTCCTCGCAGACCTCGCGAACCGTCCGTCCGGATTCGGCGGCTTGCTTGGCGATCCTGGTGGCGGTCTCGTAGCCCACCCTCGGAGCCAGGCTGGTGACCATGCTCATCGATTGCTCGATCAGTTCCCGGCACCGTTCCGGGTTGGCCTCGATACCCTCGACACAGCGCTCCCGGAAAATGCCGCTTACGTTGGTGAGTAGTCGAATCGATTCGAGGAGATTCTGCGCCATCATCGGCATCATGACATTCAGTTCGAGATTGCCGTTGGCGCCGCCCCAGGTGACGGCGGCGTCGTTTCCGAAGACCTGGGCGCAGACCTGCATGACCGCCTCGCCCATGACGGGGTTCACCTTGCCCGGCATGATCGAGGAGCCCGGCTGGGTCGCCGGGAGCGAGATCTCGCCGAGTCCGCAGCGGGGGCCGGAACCGAGCCAGCGGAGGTCGTTGGCGATCTTGAACAAGGACACGGCGATGGTCTTCAGCTGCCCGCTGACCTCGACGAGCGCGTCCTTGCCGGCCTGGGCCTCGAAGTGATTCTCCGCCTCCACGAAATCGATCCCGGTCCGGCTGGCGATGAAGTCGATCGCCTTGCCCGGGAATTCCGGATGGCAATTCAGTCCGGTGCCGACGGCGGTGCCGCCCAACGGGAGTTCCGAAAGCGCCTTCAGGGCTTTGTGGGTGCGAACGACGGCCAGGTCGATCTGGCGGGCATAGCCGGAGAACTCCTGCCCCAATCGCACCGGAGTCGCGTCCATCAGGTGGGTGCGGCCGATCTTGAGGACCTCGTGAAACGCTTCCGCCTTTTCCGAGAGCGCGACGCGGAGGGCCTCGAGAGCGGGCAGGAGATCATTTTTCAGGCCCAGGCTCGCGGCGATGTGGATGGCGGTGGGGAAGGTGTCGTTGGAGGATTGACTCTGGTTGACGTGGTCGTTCGGGTGGACGGGCTCCTTGCTGCCGATCTCGGTGCCGGCCAACTGGGAGCAGCGGTTGGCGATGACCTCGTTGGCGTTCATGT
>JAUIGT010000622.1 GCA_030432615.1 Verrucomicrobiia bacterium | reverse complement strand
TCCCGCCGATGGAAACCAGGACGGCGAAGAAAAGCAGGTCCGTCCCGCCCCGGTGAAGGACACGTCTCACGGCTTTTCGTCAGACTGGTTTCCGGCCGGCGTCTCCAGTTCCCAGCGGAAACCGTATTTGAGGAAACGTTCCTTCCCGGTCTCCGAGACGCAGTCCTCGAGGAATCGGGTGAGCAGGTTCGGGTATCGGGAGTCCCGGGCCACCGCGAAGGGCTGGGTGGCGATGGCTTTGGGCCGGTCGATTCCGATGATGTCGAAATCCTCCCCGGTCGAGGAGACGGCCATCGCGTTGCTGCGATAGACGATGACCGCGTCGAGGGAGCCCGTCTTCAGCTGGTTGACGAGAAAATCCCCGGTGGGCGAATCGACCCGGAGATTGCCCGAATCGAGAATCGCCTGGTAGAGCCCCTCGCTCTCCAGCAGGTCCTTGGTGAGAAAGCCGAGCGCCGATTTCTCGGGGTGGGAAAGCCCGAGTCGTAGTCCGGGCTTCGTGAGATCCTCCAGCGTCGCGATCCCTTTCGGGTTCCCTTTCTCCGCCAGGATCACCATCTCGTTGGCGGTGACCACGGTTCGCTCCCCGAAGCGGTCCTGGACCATGTCGAGGAACTTCACGTCGCAGGAAAAATAGGCGTCCGGCGTTTCCCCGGCCTTCATCTGGGCCACGAGGATCCCGCATCCGTTGAAGATGGGGGTGATGGTGACGCCCTCCCGTTCCTCGAACTTCGCGATCGTCTCCTCGATCGCCGGGCGCAGCATCGAGCCGCTGAACAGTTCGATCTCCGGGTGCTCGGCCCACTCGTCTCCGGCGATGATCTCGTAGCCGTCCTCCTCAAAAATCGGCAATCCCCTGTCCCGGGCCGTCAGGTAGCGGCAGAACTTCAGCGCCTCCGTCGGTCGCTTCGATTTCTTCAACACGCCGACCGTGATGTCCTTCTTCCGCTTCTCGAATTCCGGCAGATTTACGAAGTCGATCTCCGGATACTGGTGCGCCACCGCGTCCCAGAGGATGGCCGCATCCACCGTGCCGAGCTTGATGGCGTTGGCCAGTTCGTTGACGGTGGGAAACTGCACCTCGGGCTCGAAACCGTCCCAGAGACCTTCCTCCTCGAGCACCTTCCGGGTGAACTTCCCGACCGAAGCGGCGTCCGGATTTCCGATTCCGATCCGGAGGTCGTCTCGCTTCACCTCGGCGAGCTTCGAGAGTCCCTTCGGGTTTCCCTTCGCCACCCCGAAGCCGGCGCGCATCCAGGCGACCAGCATCGTTTCCGCGACCAGCCCCTTCTCCCTGGCGAGATCGGTATAGCTGGAATCGGCCGCCAGGTAGATGTCGCCCGGCGCCACCTCGAGGCTGGAGAGCAGGGTGCCCGAACCGGCGAACTGGAGCTGGACCTTGATCCCGGTCTCCTTTTCATACTGCTCGGCGATGGCGGTGACCGGTTGTTTCATCCCCGCCGCGCAGAACATGACGAGGGAGTTTTCGTCCCCGCCATTCCGCGAGGAACCGTCGCCTCCACAGGAAGAAAGGAAAAATCCGGCGGTCAGCGAGGCAAGAGCGAGAGTCAGGGGAAATCGTTTCATGAGGATGGCAGGGACTGGCAGATGGCACAGTCCGGATTTCGTTGAATCCGGATCTGCTGGAAACGCATCATAGCGGTATCAAAGTAGATCAATCGGTTCAAGGCCACTTCCCCGAACCCGGCGAGCAGCTTGATGCCCTCCATGGCCGCGAGGTTGGCGGCCAGGGCGGATACGGCCCCGATGACGGGAAAGCGGCGCTTCCAGTGGGGCGGAATCTCGGGATAGAGGCAGGCCAGGCACGGCGTACGCCCGGGCACGATCGGCATCACCTGGCCCTCCAGGCTGAACATGGCGGCATCGATGAGCGGTTTCCCCTGGCGCACGCATTCTCGATTGAGGGCGAAACGCTCCTCGAACAGCGGAGCCGCGCCGAAGACGATGTCGGCCTTCTCCACCAGGCGGGCGGCGTTCTCGTCGCTGACGTTCTCGGGGATCGCTTCGACCTCGACGTGGGGATTGAAAGCCTGGAGCGTCGCCCGCAACGACTCGACCCGGGGTTTTCCGATGCCGTCGTGGCGCATCAGGATCTGCCGGTTGAGGTCGTCGTGGCGCAGGTCGCCGGCGTGGGCGATGACCAGCTTCCCGATGCCCGCCGCCGCCAGGGAAAAAGCCAGCGGTCCCCCGAGTCCTCCCGCGCGCGAAACCAGCGCGGTCGCGTTGCGCAGTTTCGCCTGGCCCGATTCGCCGAAACCGGGGACGTCGAGTTGCCACTCGTAGAGGGCGCGGTCGAGATCGGTCAGTTCCTTCATTGCCGTCCTCTCAACCGCCCGCGATCGGGGTCATCAGCATGACGGATTTCGTGTCGTCGAGGACGATCGCTCCCCTGTCGCCCGAGGCCTGGACGCCATCGAGCACGACGAGTAACGTCGATCGGATCGAGCCGTCGTCGGTCAACGTCAGTTCGCGCCATTTCTCGCCATACCGGGCGGCGAGTTGATCCAGGGCGGCACGCACGTCGGTCCCGTCCGGCAGATCGACGATTTCCTCCGGGGTTCCCGCCGCGTTGGCGAGTTGTCCCGTGTAGCTGAAAGTCACCTGAGGCATGGAGTCTCCATCATCGGGAGGACGCCCCCTGGCGGCAAGCGAAAGCTCTGGCGCGATGACGAGGACCACGGCTTTCTCGCTGCTTGTCCGGGCGGAGCAGTCGGACTATGCTTTTCTCCCATGATTCACACTGAAGCCAGCTATCCACACCTCTCATTTCGGGAAACGGATGGATTACCCGTGATTACACGGACAGGATTCAAGGGTGTCCACTTGATCGCCAATCACCTGGCTCACGGTTGGAGTGCCGAAGAATTGGCATTGAACTTTCCCCACCTGACGCTGGGTGAGATCTATTCGGTCCTTTCCTGGTTTTCCGATCACCGAGAGGATGTGATCGCCAAGCTGGATGCGAGCGCCTCCGACGCGCGTGCCCTTGCCCTCGAAGAGCGCCACCGTCAGATCGCGCGCCGATTGGAATCATCCGGCAACTTCCGTTGACTGGAGCACCAGGGGGATGGCGATTTCGTTCTTCATGGACCAACATGTGCCCGCGGCCATTTCTCGCGGGCTCAGACTTCGGGGAATTGATGTTCTCACTGCCTACGAGGATTCCGCGGACCGCCTTCCCGATGAGGAACTGCTCCAGAGAGCGACTTCCACCGGTCGCATTCTGGTGACTCAGGACGACGATCTGCTTGAGATTGGAAATCGCTGGATGAGGGAGGGTCGCGAGTTTGCGGGAATCGTTTACTTCCACCAACTTAATATCACCATTGGCAAGGCCATCGACGATATCGAACTGCTTGCTCGATGCTGCAACAATGCGGAGTTCAGGAGCCAGATTCAATTCCTGCCGCTGAGGTGATGGTTCTCACCGGATTCCGAGAG
>JAUIGT010000050.1 GCA_030432615.1 Verrucomicrobiia bacterium | reverse complement strand
GGTCGCGTAACCCCGGGACTCGCGGGCGGCGGCGGCGATGCGGTCGTACTGCGCCTGCAATTGGGCGCGGAGGGCGTCGATGACGGCGGATTTGGTCATGAAAGCGTCAGGTGGGGTGGGGGAAAATCGTGCGTAATGAGGCACAAAAAACCATTTTCCCAAGTTTCCCGCTCCGATTATCGTTTTGGGTTTCACCCTCTCTCCCCAGCTTGAAGGTTTCGTCCGATTTCCCATCCCTCCCCGAGCGCGATTCGTTCGCGCCTCTCCTTCCATGAGCACGAAGCCGGCGTCTCCTCCCAGTGGCGTGCCCGACCTGCCACCGGCGCCAGAAATCCGGGCCGCGCGGGAAGCCGATCCGTCGTCGTCGGTGGACACGGCTACGGTTCCGGGTGAGTTCGAATACCACGAGGCGGTCACCATCGGGTGCGCGCAGCTGATCCGGAATTTTCCCCAGGTGTTCGTCAACCTGGTGCGGGCCATCCACCGGCATGTGCGGGTGATCTGCCTGGTAAACGAGGCGGATGAAATGCTCGGCCGGGTCCTGCTGGCGGCGGGTGACCTGGGGCCCGATGCGGTCGAATTCCTGCGCCTGCCTTCGGTATCGATGTGGGCGCGCGACTGGAGTCCCCTCAGCGGGTTCGACGCCGAGGGAAACCGGCGCTTCCTCGGTTTCGAACTGCGTCACCTGCGCACCAGTTCCGATACCGGCGTCAGGCCCGAACTGGAGCGGCTCTTCGGCAGCCCGGTGGTCGATGTGCCGCTGACCCACGAGGGGGGCAACATCCTCTGCAACGGCGACGGTCTCTGCCTGACTTCCACGACGGTGCTCCTGAAGAACGCGGGACGGCAGTACGACGCCATGCGGATCGCGGAGGTCTTCCGGGAATTCTTCGGCGCGAGGCAGTGGGCCTACCTCGATCCGCTGAGCGGAGAGCCGACCGGTCACGTGGACCTGTTCTGCACCTTTGTCGATGTGGACAAGGTGGTGGTCGGCGAGTTCGACCCGAAGGTGGATGACATCAACGCCTCGCTCCTGAATCGCGCGGCGGAGATTCTCTCCTCCGTGACCACCTCGCGGGGACCGCTGCAGGTGTTCCGGGTGCCGATGCCGAACGCCAGTGATGGAAAGTACCGCAGTTACACCAATCTTCTCTTCGCCAATGGTGCCGTGGTCGTGCCGCTGTTTCCCGATATTGATGACCGGATGGATCGGGAGGCCCTCGCCGTCTTCAAGGAATTGCTCCCGGACCGGGATGTCATCGGTCTCGACATCTCCGAACTCTCGATCCTGGGCGGCGGGGTGCATTGCCTGACTGCCAATGTCGTCCCGGCCACGCGTTCGCTCGAGGAAGCCGGCATACCCGAACCGGAGCCGATTGATGAATCGGTCCAGCCGGTGGAGTCGGCGGGCCTGATGACCGCCTGAACTTTTTCCCATCCGCCCCGCGACGCGTTCTCATCATGGAAGCTTTCTTCGCCTCGAAATGGGCCGAGTGTCCCTCGGGAGTGATCCGGGCCATCCGCAATCCGTGGACGCAGGAGATCCTCGACACGGTGCCGGAATGCGACGCCGGCACCGTCGATCTCGCGATACAGGAGCTGCGGCAGGGAGTGGAATCCCTGGCGGCGGTTTCCAGCGAGCAGATGGGTGAAATCTTCACCGCCGCCACGGAGATGGTGAAGGCGCAGCAGGAGGCGCTGGCCCTCTTGATCACGCGGGAGCAGGGCAAGCCGATCCGGGAGTCGTGGCGCGAGGTCAGCGTGACCATCAACCTGCTGGAATCGTTCGGGAAAGAGGCCTTCCGGCTAGGCCGGCAGTTCCTGCCGCTGGCCCAGGAGGCGAGGGTGGCGGACCGCTTCGGCTACACCCGGCGGCGGCCCTACGGGATCACCGCGTTGCTGACACCGAACACCTTTCCCTTTCTCATTCCGGCCATGCTGATGGTGCCGGCGCTGGCGGCGGGAAACGCGGTGGCCATCAAGCCCGCGTCGCAAACGCCGTTCTCCACCCTGCGGCTCATCCGCATCCTCTTCGAGGCGGGCATGCCGGAGAATGCCATCGCCTGTCTCACCGGTCCGGGTGAGTTGACCGGGCAGGCCGTGTGCCGCCATCCTCTCGTCGATCAGATCACCTGCTACGGAGGGTCGGTGACGATCCGGGCGATCCGGTCGGCCAGCGGACTGATCCCGGTGCAGTTCCACCACGGCGGCATGGGCGTCTGCCTGGTGGCCGAGGACGGCAACCTCGAACTGGCCGCCGAGCAGATCGTGGCCCAGGCTTTCGAGAACGCCGGGCAGACCGCCATATCCACGAGCGCGATTTTCGTGGATGCCGGAGCCTACGACGAACTCATCGAGCGACTCGTCATCCGCATGCGGGAATTGCGGGCGGGCAATCCCGAGGACGAGGAGACCGACATCGGTCCGCTGACGGAGGCGTTTCGGGCGGTGCGCGCGGCGCGCCTCATCGACGACCTCGTCGCGAGCGGCTGCACCTGCCTGCACGGGGGAGGCATCAACGAGGGAAACCTCATCGCTCCGACCCTTCTCGGCGAGATCGATCCGAGAAGTCCCCGCTTTTTTCCCCAGGAAGGGAGCCGGGAGATCCTCGCCCCCATCGTCGGCGTGTCGCGCATCGCCTCCGGTCTCGACCAGGTGGCCGAGTGGCTGGACCCGCGTTCCCAGTTGTCGGTCAGCATTTTCAGCGGAGACCTCGATCGCGCGGCCACCCTGGCCGGTTCGCTGCCGGTCTTCAACGTGCACGTCAACGGGGTCCCGACGTGGCGCGACGGGCTCATTTTCGACCCGGGAGCCAGCACGCGCCTGGGGCGGAGAAAATCCCGCAGTCGGGTCAACGATCTCTCCACCCAGCAGGACATCGTGTTTCACCCGGTGTGAAGTCGGGCGGGAATCCCGCACCCGATTACGGTTTTGACATCGGGCGGAAATTCCGGATTCGTTGTCGGCATGACTCCCATGCGTCGTTTCCCCCGTTTTCTCGTCCTGATGCTGTCCCTTTTCGCGGTGACTCCGCTGCTGCGCGGCGCCGACGGGCCGCCGAACATCGTGCTCATCCTGTCCGACGACCAGGCCTGGACGGACTACAGCTTCATGGGCCACGAGTACATCGAGACGCCCCACCTCGATGCTCTGGCGAAGCGGAGTGCCGTCTTCACCAGGGGGTATGTGCCGACCGCATTGTGCCGCCCTTCGCTGGCGACCCTGGCGACCGGACTCTACGTGCACCAGCACAAGATCTCCGGGAACGATCCCGCCAAGCTGCCGGGCATGGTGAAAGGGAAGAAGGAGTCTGACGAATACAGGGCACTGAAGGAAAAGCTGATCTCCCACATCGACGCACAGCCGACCATCATGGACCTGGTGGGCGAGCAGGGCTACCTGAGCCACCAGTCCGGCAAGTGGTGGGAGGGCAACTACAAGCGCGGCGGGTTCACCCACGGCATGACCCGCGGCTTTCCCCAGCCGGGAGGTCGTCACGGGGACGACGGCCTCAAGATCGGTCGCGAAGGCATGAAGCCGGTCTTCGACTTCATCGACATGGCGGTCGATGAGGAGAAGCCCTTCTACCTCTGGTATGCGCCCTTCCTTCCGCACACGCCCCACAATCCGCCGCAGCGGCTCTTCGAGAAATACAAGGCCAAGGGGATCGAATCCGACCACGTCGCCCGCTACTACGCCATGTGCGAGTGGTTCGACGAAACCTGCGGACAGCTCATCGATTATGTCGATGACAAGGGGCTCACGGAAAACACCCTCTTCGTCTATATCTGCGACAACGGCTGGATCCAGAGTCCCGACAAGGGCGGCTATGCGCCTCGGTCCAAGCAGTCTGCCAACGAGGGCGGGGTTCGCCAGCCGACCATGTTCAGCTGGCCCGGAGTGATCGAGCCCGGTGATCGCGGCGAGCAACTCTGCTCCAGCGTGGACATCGTTCCCACCATGCTGGCCGCCGCCGGCGCGAAGATTCCGGACAACCTTCCCGGCTACAACCTGCTTCCCATCCTGAAGTCCGGGGAACCGACCCCGCGCGAGATCGTTTTCGGCGAAGGCTGCGCCCATGATGTCGCCAATGTCGATGATCCCGAGGAATCGCTCCTCTATCGCTGGGCGATCGAAGGCAAGTGGAAGCTGCTGCTGACCTACGATGGGGTGGTCGGGCGCTACGCCAGCAGTCACCCGCGCGAGGAAAAGCGGCCCCAGCTCTACGACCTTTTCGCCGATCCCACCGAGGATCACAACGTGGCCAAGGATCACCCCGAGGTGGTCGCGCGCCTCGCGAAGAAGATCGAGGAGTGGTATCCCGTCACCAAGCGTCACGTGATCACCGAGTGGACCGAATGAAGGCTTGGCACCCGGGCAAATTTCCGGGGCAAAAAGGCATCTGATGCTTCGCCTTCTACGGCGATTCCTGCTAGCGTACTCTTATGAAAACCGGATCTGTCAGGATGTTGATGACGGTGATCGGCGCCGCGATGGCCCTGGTCACCATGAATGGCTGCGGCGGTGGCGGCGCCAGTGACGAAGCTTCGGCCGGGGGTGGCGGGGAAAAAGCGTCCGCGGTCGATTTCGTGAACGACGTCAAACCCATCCTCCAGACCCAGTGTGTGCGCTGCCACCATGACGGGGCCATCATGGGTGGGCTCAATCTCATGAATCGCGCGGCCGCCATGCGAGGTTCCAGCCGTGGCCCGGTGATCGTGCCCGGCGAACCGGACAAGAGTCCTCTCTATCGCGTGACCCTGCTTCCCGAGGAGGAAAATCACGCCATGCCAGCGACCGGTCCCAAGCTGACCGAGGCGGAAAAGAAGATCCTCCACCAGTGGATCGAGGAAGGCGCTCCCTGGCCCGAGGGCGAGGAAGGCACCATGGAGCCGATCGATCTCGAGGTGGACAAGGTATAGGGTTCGAGCCGCCGATTTCGTGATTCGACCCTGTCGGTTCGCCGATTCGACAGGGTATGCTTGAAAAGTCGGAACGGAGACCGCGTAACAAGGGAAAGGAAAAATCCTTGACCTTTCACTTTGTCGCGCAAAGTAATACCGACCATGGACTCCACCGACCTCTCCCGGGCCGCCCGGGAAAACCTCCAGACCATTCGGCAGCTCATGGAGCGGGCGACGGTCTACCGCGCCATCTCCGCCGGTCCGGCCCTGGTGGGCGGCGTTCTCGCTCTCGGCTTGGGGGCCTGGTTCATGAGCCGACCGGAGGGCGTCACGGAAACGGGCTTCGTGGTGGCGTGGCTGGTCGTGCTCGTCGTCGTCGATGCCCTGAATACCTTTCTCCTCTGGCGGGAGGCGCGGCAGCGCGGGGCCGCGTTCCCCTCCTCCTCGACCGTTCACGGGGTCCTCGCGCTGGTGCCGGCGATGCTGACCGGTGGCGTGCTCGGACTGGTCTCGATCCTGAGCGACGGCGATCCGGTTCGGGGAGTCCTGTTGTGGGTGAAGGGCTACGGTCTCGGGTTGCTGGCCACCAGTGATTTCGCCCCGCGATCGATCCGGGCGCTCGGCTGGGCCTTCCTCGCGACGGGGCTGACCTGGTTTCTCTGGTCGGAACTGACGGCGGCCGGCGATGCCGTCAAGGCCAACGAACCCATCCGGGAAGCCGCGAAGATCATGGCGGTCACCTTCGGAGCCTACCACCTCGTCTACGCCGTCCGCACCGGCTGGTGGAAGCGGCAGGGCAGCTGACCGAACGCCGGTCCTCGGACGTCATGATCGATTTCAGCAAGCTCGACAAACTGATTCACGAGAAGGGGAGGCTCGCGATCATGACCCTGCTGGCGGCGCGTAGCGAATGGAGGTTCCAGGACCTCAAGGCGGAACTCGACATGAGCGACGGCAATCTCATCACCCACCTGCGAACGCTCTACAAGGCCGGCTACGTTTCCATGACCAAGGAGATCGAAAAGCGTCCCCAGACCAAGTATGCCCTGACCGAGGCGGGACGGAAGGCCTTCCGTGAATACCTCGAGGTCCTGGAGCAGATTCTCGATGCCGGAAAATCCTGAGCGCACCCCTTTTTTGAAAGAAAGCTTTGTGAGGCAAAGTAAAAAACAACCGACATGAAAATCGAAATCGCAAGACACTACGGCATGTGTTTCGGCGTGCGTGACGCGCTCCGGAAGACCCACGACCTGGCCCATCGCGGTCCCGTGACCGTCCTCGGGGAACTGGTCCACAATCCGCTCGTCCAGGATCATCTCGATACCCTCGGCGTTCGTCGCGGAGATCTGGAGGCGGCGTCGAAAGCGGAGACCCCCGCGGTGGTGATCACCGCCCATGGCGCCTCCGATCGCCGGCGCCGGGAATGGGAGGAACGGGGGCACGAGGTGTTCGATACCACCTGTCCCCTGGTGAAGAAGGCGCACCGTTCTCTGGAGTGCCTGGTGCTGGCGGGCTTCTTCCCGGTGGTGATCGGCCGGGAGGATCACGTCGAGGTCCGGGGACTGGTGGGGGATTTTCCCCAAGCCGCGGTGGTGATGGACCCCGGGGATTTCTCGCGGATTCCGGTCGATGCGGATCGGCTGGGCGTGATCTCGCAGACCACCCAGCCCATCGGTCGTGTCGAGGACCTGGTGGCCCGACTCGGGGAGTGCTTTCCGGCGGCCGAAATCCGATTCGTGGACACGGTCTGCCAGCCGACCAAGGACCGACAGGGTGCCATGTTGGAGCTGTGCGCCCGGAACGACGTCATCGTGGTCGTGGGCGGCGGCAACAGCAACAACACGGCGCAACTGGTCGAGACCGCCGAGCGGTTGGGATGTCGCGCCCACCGGGTGGAGCGGGCCGACGACCTGTGCGCGAAATGGTTTCGCCGCGACGACCGCGTCGGCGTCACCGCGGGCACCTCGACCCTGGACGAGACCGTTCACGCCGTGGTCGAGCAGTTGCGGATTCTCTCCCGGGAACTGGAGAGTCACGGAATCTTCGATACGCTGAAGACTTTGGCGAGGTAGAAAAACATGATGGCAACATGAGGGGGGGCGCGGGATTTGCGTGGAATCCTGTGCTTGTCGCCGGCGGTCGAGCCGACTAGGCTCCAGAAGGAAATCGTCCCCGGTTTCACCCGCGGGTACGGTCCGAGAGCAACTCCCACCCCATTGTCACTGTGAAACGATTGCCCAGCCGTCGCTTTTTCCTCGCCGCGCTTCCACTCGCCTGTCTGGCCATGGCTGCCGTGCCGGCCTCGAGCCGCGCCCAGTCGGACTCCGCGAAGCCCACCCTGACGCCCGAACAGATTTCCAACATCCGGGCCCAACTCGAGGAGATCCAGATGGTCGTCGATGGCCACGTGTCGAAGCTCAACCAGAGCGCCGGCTCGGTTTTCCGGCAGGCCGCGCAGGATCCCAAGGCAGCGGTCGATCTCTACGTGAAGTGCTACAAGATGGTGAACTTCGAACGGGAAGAACGCGAGGAGTCGGAGTTCCGCGACTGGGAGGATCGCCAGGAGGGAACCTTCAAGGACCCGCGTTTCCTGGAAGGGCTGATGATGCAGCTGCGCTACCTCGCCCTGAGTTGTGAAGCTGCCGAAGCGGCCGAACTGAAGGACGTGTTTCCCTCGATCCTCGCCTACGTGGACAGCCTGACGATGCTGACGGAACTGCCGGGACAGCCGCTCCTGCAGGGCGTGGATGGGACGGTGTTCGCCGACGCCTACAACCTCAAGGAGCTGCTTTCCCGCAACCAATCCTGGGAGATGGTTCCGTTCAACATCGGGGGAATCTACGAGAAGACCATCCTGCCCTACCTGCGGGCGAACGATCCCTCCCGCCTCGTGCCAGCCTGGGACAAGCGCATCGAGCAGGAAACCAAGATCGTCCAGCTGCTCGCGGCGCTTGAGGAATCCGGCAACAACCGCGACGAACGCCGTCAGGCGGCGGCCCAGAACCGGCAACTGCAGCAGGGCCGGACGGGCGGAATCATGCGCGCCTACGACGAGTTCGATTTTCGAAAGAACACCCTGCCTGCCCTGCAGTGGGGGCGGCTCCGCGACATGGCGCTCCACGTCGATCCCGTGCAGGGCGTGGCCGGTATGCTCGCTTTCGTGAAGGCCAACACCGAGCATCCCAAGGTGCAGGAGTGGCTCAACGATCTCGCAACCGTGGTCGAGGAGGTGAGCGCCTCGAGCGGTGGCGCGACAACGGCGACTTCGACGGCGCCGGTTACTCCGGCTCCTGCCGTCACCACTCCCCCTGCGGGACCTTCCCAGGCATCCGGCGGGACCAACCCCGGCGTGACCGGCACGGTTCCGCCCGGCCTGGAGTAGAAGCGAAAGCTCGGAAGGCGCGGGTTTACCACTGTTCAGGCGGCGGAGAGTGGCCGGCGAAGGCGCCAACCGCGACGTTGGCTGGACCGTTCGTCTTCCCGTTGGTCGGCGGCTGTCGGGTTCGATTCCCCCGTCTCGATCGCCTCGGTGAGTTCGCGGAACAGCGTCAGGAAACGCTGGCGCTGGGCGGGATCGCAGGTGTCGAGGCAGGCGCCTGCCTTGTCCAGCAGTCCGGCGATCTGCGGATCGTAGTGAAGGGGGGCGGTATCGGCTCGTCCGGCTGCGAGTTCCTCCTCGAAACGATCAACCTCCATCATCCAGGCGAGCAGTGCGGGGAGGGATTTGCCGCCGAGTCGCCGACGGAGGTGGCGCCACGGACCGGCCTCGGGATCGATCAGCGACTCGGTGGTGGAGAGCGGACGCAGCCGCAGGGTGAGTGGAGGCCAGGCGGTGAGGGGAACGGTGCTGACCAGTTCGCGGATCCGCTCCTCGCCCGGGGCGTTCTCGAAATGAAAGACGAGGCGCCACGGGTCGAGCCGGTCGAGTTCCAGCTCGATCCCCTCGAGGTGCGCGAGCAGGCGGACGATCTCCTCGAAGATCAGCGCGCTCTCGACCGGTGACAGCCCGCCGCGAGCCGTCACCAGGGTCATCAGGCTGAAGCCGTTGACGCCCTCGGCGGCGACGAGGGTGAAATCGCTGTAGCAGATCACCGAGCGGGTCCGCACCAGGTAGGGATGATCCTTGAGAAAGGCGTCTCCCATCTGGCGGTTCAGGCGGGGAAGAAAAGCTCCCCCCACCAGGCGCTCGGGAGGCAGCAGGACAAGATCGTAGCAATCGCCCCGCTCGCCCAGCGTGGCGGAGGGATCACGGGGAGATCGGGCCCGACGTGAGAAGAACGAGGCTCCATCGACCGGGAAACCGTCGTGGCGGAGGCGCCACTGTTCGCGGGTCAGGGTCTCGAATTCGCCGGAATCCTCGACCAGGAGGGAAAGCGAGCCGGACGGGCGCTGCCCGGCTTCCTCGATGGCGCGGAATTCGGGTTGCCGGTGAAGGTCGTTCTTGCCGGTCAGACCCGCCGCCTCGAGCAGGGTGGATTTCAACTGCTTCAGCTCGCGAATCGCGGCCGAGCCGGGCTCGCTTTTCAACCGGCTGATGAGCCGGCCGAGTGGTCCGTCGAGCAGGGAACCGGTTCCGGCGGCTTCGGCGGCCAGCAAGGAGGGATTCGGAAGCGGTTGGCCCTCGAGCAGGTGTCGGAGCAGTTGCCCGACCGTCTCGATCCAGTGAGCGCCCAGAACCGCGTCCGACACCGGGGCGTCGTCGCGGTCGAAACCGAGATGCGCCAGGCGCAGGCAGAGGAAGCGCTCCCGGTCGAGCGTGACCACGAAGTCGTCCAGTGCCACCGTGGCCAGGAGGCGTGGAAAGTCGGCAAGGTAGCCGGTCGCTTCCGCGAGCTGCAGGGCGAGGTGGACGCCGAGATGGCGGGGGAAATGCGTGAAACGACCGAGGTAGTCGACCAGGGGCTCGCCTTCGATGAATTCGGAAACGTAGTAGAGTTCACCCGCCTCATCCAGGTCCGAGTCGAGCACTTGGGAAAGCAGCGGGTGTTGCAGGCGTTTCGCGAGCGAGAGGCGAGCCTGGAGAGACCGCCAGCGATGGCGATCGAGCGATTCTTCGGAACCGAGCCCGTTGATTTCCACCAGCCGACGACGGTCCCGATCATAGCCCACGTAGCTGACGAAAGAGCCGGCCCCGCCGCTGAGACGCTGCCGTTCGCCGGCCTCGTTGAGACCGAGGACGTAGGGACTGGATTCGGGCAACTGCATCCGTGTTATTCGCGATAAATCGCCACCTGAACAAAAATTCTGAAAATTCTAGCGCCATTTTGCCGAATTTCAATAATTTTCGCAATATCGTGATGTGGGAATGCGAATTTGGATATCGTTGAGCGAAACGTCGGGAGTAGCAGGAGGAAAAGGGGCATCGAACGGAGACGGTCGTGCCGTCTCCCGCCAAGAAGGGCCCCGGCGACTCCCTCGTTCGCCTACTCCGTTTTCCGGGCGTTCACGCCCTCGATGCGGCAGTTGGAAAGCTTCAGGTCCAGTCCCATGCCTTCGCAGGTGCCGATCACCGCGACCGGCTGCCCGGCAGTGAGGAGGGTGGATCGATCGTTGCGACTGATGACCCGGTCCTGGGAGGCGAGGACTTCGGCATGAAAATTCGCGTCGCGCTTCACGTGGCAACGAACGCGGGTGTCTGCCTCGGAGCGCAGGATCACCACGATCTCCTGGGTCCCGGTTTCGAATCCCTCGATCATCCCGACCACCCGGAGGTAGCGGCGGTTGAACTGTTTCGCGGCACCCTCGCGATCGTCCCGGTAGGCCTGCACCAGTTCCGTGGCGCTCATTTCGACCGGCTTGAGCAGGTCGCTGCGCGAATCGGTCGCCACCTTGTCACCCACGGCATCGCGCAACTCGGCGTTCTCCGATTTCAGCGCCTCCACCTCCTCCCGAAGGGCGCTCACCTCCATCCGCAGGTCCTCGACCGTCTGGGCGGTTTCGAGGTAGGCATTCTTCAGTTCGGTGAGCTGGTTGGGAAGGTTGCTGACCGAATCCGGCACCTTGATGTCCTTCACCTTGTTGAGCAGGTCCCCCAGCGAGGATCCGCCGCCGCCGCTGCTCTCCTTTTCCCCGCCCGATTGGGCGAGGGCGAGACCGGGCAGCCACAGGGCGAGGGCGAGACCGGGCAGCCACAGGGCGAGGGCGAGCAAGGGAAGCAGCCGGGAGGCAGCGCGCGAGGAATTCGACCAGTTCATGGCCCTATCCTCAGGGCACCGCTCCGATCTGGCCACTGCAAAATGACGCCAGTGATGTCGATGGCCCGCCGATCAGCCGCCGATGGGAACGGGGCGCAGGTCCCAGATCTGCTCCGCGTATTCGCGGATGGTCCGGTCGGAGGAGAATTTGCCCACCCGGGCCGAGTTCAACGCCGCCATCCGGGTCCAGCGATTGATGTCCCGGTAGGCTTCGTCCACCCGGGCCTGGGCTTCGACGTAGGCGGCGTAGTCCGCGAGCACGAGGAACGGGTCGCCCCCGTCCAGCAGGCTGCGGCGTATGCCGTCGAAGGTGCCCCGCTCGCCGCTGAAGTAGTCGGAGGTGAGCCAGTCGATGACCTCTTTCAGTTCCTCGTTGTTCCAGTAGTAGTCCATGGAGCTGTAGCCCCGGGCCCAGAGCGCTTCCACCTCCTCGACGGTGAGTCCGAAGATGAAGATGTTGTCGTCGCCGACCTCCTCCTTGATCTCCACGTTGGCGCCGTCGAGCGTGCCCAGGGTCACCGCGCCGTTGAGCGCGAGTTTCATGTTCCCGGTGCCGGAGGCTTCCTTGCCGGCGGTGGAAATCTGTTCCGACACGTCGGCGGCGGGAATGATCCGCTCCGCCAGGGTCACGCCGTAGTTGGGCAGGAAAGCCACCTTGAGCTTGCCGCCGATCCGTTCGTCGCCGTTGATCTTGGCGCCGACGGCGTTGATGGCGTGGATGATCTCCTTGGCCAGGGTGTAGCCCGGCGCCGCCTTGGCGGCGAAGATGAAGGTCCGCGGCACGATGTCGAGATCCGGATTGTGGAGAAGGCGGCGGTAGAGGGTGAGGATGTGCAGCAGGTTGAGATGCTGGCGCTTGTATTCGTGGAGGCGCTTGATCTGCACGTCGAAGATCGAATTTTCATCGACCTGGATGCCGCAGAGTTCGCGGATGATGCCGGCGAGGCGCACCTTGTTCTCCCGCTTGATGGCGAAGAACTCGTCCCGCCAGCCGGCGTCCTCGATGAACGGCTCCAGCTCGCGCAGCTTGTCGAGGTGACGCGGCCAGTCGTGACCGACGCTGCGGTCGATGAGGCTGGAAAGGCCGGGGTTGCAGACCTTGAGCCAGCGCCGCGGGGTGATGCCGTTGGTCTTGTTCTGGATCCGGCCCGGGTAGAGTTCGTCGAAGTTGCGAAAGAGGTGACGCTTCAGCAGCTCGGTGTGCAGCGCGGCGACGCCGTTGGTGGCGTGGCTGCCGACGACGGCGAGGTGCGCCATGCGGATCGACTTGGGAAAGCCCTCCTCGATCAGCGAAAGCTGGCCCTTCTTGGCGTCGTCGCCCGGCCACTTGGCTTCGACCTCGTAGGTGAGAAAGCGGCGATTGATCTCGTAGATGATCTGCAGGTGGCGCGGCAGCACCTTCTGGAAAAGCGGAACGCTCCACCGTTCCAGTGCCTCCGGCAGGAGGGTGTGATTGGTGTAGGCGAAGGTTTGCTGGCACAGGTTCCAGGCTCGGTCCCAGGTGATGCCCTCCTCGTCGATCAGCAGCCGCATCAGCTCCGCCACGGCCACTGCCGGGTGGGTATCGTTCAGCTGGATGGCCGCCTTCTCGGGGAAGGAATCGAGGCTCTCGTTCTCCCGCTTGTGGCGCATGAGGATGTCGCGCAGCGAGCAGGCGACGAAGAAATACTGCTGCACCAGCCGCAGTTCCTTGCCGCTCTCGGTCTCGTCGTTCGGGTAGAGAACCTTGGAGATGGTTTCGCTCTCCGCCTTTTCCCGCACCGCATCGACGTAGCCGCCCTCGTTGAAGACCTTGAGGTCGAACTCGCGCGACGCCCGGCTTTCCCAGAGTCGCAGGATGTTCACGGTGCCGCCGCCGTAGCCGACCACGGGAATGTCCCACGGCACGCCGATGATCGAACTCGTCTCCACCCACTCGTCGTGGCTGTTGCCGAACTCGTCGAATTTCTGCTCCACCCGTCCGTAGAGTCTCACCTCGAAGGACCAGTCGGGACGGATGATTTCCCACGGGTTGCCGAAACGTCGCCACTCGTCCGGCGACTCCACCTGTTTCCCGTTCACGAAATGTTGGCGGAAGAGGCCGAACTCGTAGTTGATGCCGTAGCCCACCGCCGGCAGGTCGAGGGTGGCCAGGGAATCCATGAAGCACGCCGCCAGCCGGCCGAGGCCGCCATTGCCCAGGCCCATGTCGGTTCCCTGGTTGATGACGACCTCCATGTCCTGGCCCATCTCGGCAAGGGCCTGGCGGGTGTTCTCGAGAATGCCGAGGCTGACGAGGTTGTTCTCCAGCAGCCGCCCGATCAGGTATTCCAGGGAGAGGTAGTAGAGCCGTTTCACGCTTTGCGAACGATGCACGCGCCGAGTCTGGCAGGAACGCTCCATGATGCGGTCGCGCGCCGTCAGGCAGACGGCCGACCACCATTCGTAGGGAGCCGCCATCTCGGGATCGACCGCCAGGGTGTGGGCGAGGTGATCGCGGATGTCGCGCTTCAAGCTTTCCACCGATCCATCGAGCCCGGCGGATTCGAGGCTGCAAGGCGGGGTGGGGGAAGTCGGTTGGGGGGGAGTTTCCGTTTCGGTCGTCATGGCGGGAAATGCGTTGGTTTTCAGGAGGAGAAGAGAAAAGTCTCGGGGCGAAAAGGCGGGCCTATCATCCGGGCGGTGGGGCGAACAATCAACGAATGGATGCGCACCGCGCTCAAGTCGGGAAAGGTGCCGGGAACGCCAGGTCGAGAACGGCGGCCACGTAGTCACCGATCTGCGGTTCCTCGGAGGCGCGGGGGCCGGCGACATTCAGGATTGCCACCTCGTTTCGAAAAACGAAATCATGAAGACGTTTCGCCGCCTGGTCGATCGGGCAATTTGCCCGGGCGAGAGGCAGGAAAGGGCGCTTCAATGCCACGCAGAAATCACGCGTCGCCGCCGATCCGCCAGCGAGTTGGGGATCGATCGAAAAGAGGACGGTGGCATCCGAGTCGCGCACGTTGAACTCCGTTCGCACGATGTATGCCGATTCCGGGGTTTCTTTGAGCGGGTAGCGGTCCGGGATGCGCCCGTCCTCCGCCAGTCGGCCGGCGGGACACCAGCCTCCGCACTCGAGCCCGCGCCCGAGCGCCCAGTCCAGGGCCGCGCGGTCGGCGCCTGTCTGGCCACCCGAGACGAGGCGGCGGGGAAAGCGCTTCTCCCTCATCCTCGAGGCAACCGGGTCGAGTCGCCGACCTGAAGAGATGGGATGGCCGGTATCACTCGATGTCGAGCAACTCGACGTCGAAGATCAGCGTGCTGTAGGGCGGAATGTCGGGCGGCGAACCCTGCTCACCGTAGCCGAGTTGGTGCGGGACGAAGAAGCGATACTTGGCTCCGGTCTTCATCAGCTGCAGTCCCTCCGTCCACGCCGGGATCACCCGGTTGAGCGGAAAGCTGGCGGGCTCGTTGCGCGCGTAGCTGCTGTCGAATTCCGAGCCGTCGATCAGGGTGCCGCGGTAGTGAACCTTGACGACGTCCTCCGCCGCGGGGCTGTCGCCGCTGCCTTCCTTCAGCACCTGGTACTGGAGACCGGAGTCGGTGGTTTTCACGCCCTCCTTCTGGCCGTTTTCCTCCAGGAACTGCTTGCCGGCTGCGGCCTTGATCTCCTCGGCCTTCTTCTGCACATCGTTGAACGCCGCCTGCACCTCGGCATCGGTCATCGCCGACTCCTTGCCCGCCATCGCGTCGGCGAGCGCCTTCTGGAAGGTGTCGAGATCGATGGGGATCCCGGCGCGTTGCAGTTGCTTGCCGATCTGGAATCCGTAGGCGTAGCCGAAGCGGCCCTCCAGCGTTTCGGGAACGGCGGTGGACGACGCCTCCGCGGTGGGAGCCTGGTCGTCCTGGGCTTGGAGCGGGGAAACGGAACCGGCCAGGGACAGGAAAGCTACGGCGGCGGGGAGAACGGTGAATTTCAGGGGAAATCGCATGGGTTCGTGAGTGGGATGGACGGATCGATCGGCCGGAAGAAAAATCCCGGCGACGGAGCCTCCATCCTACGACTTCGTCCGGACCGGTCAACGGCCGGATCCGGGTGGGGTTGACAGAAGTGCAATTGCAAGTTAGTTGCATTAATGAAACTCCCCTCCTCACTTCATTTCGGACGGCTCGCTCTCGGAGCGGCCCTGTGTCTTTCGTCGGGAATGGTTGCCTGCGATCGCCGGGAAGTCGGATCGGCCCGCGACGGCAAGCCGGTGGTCTTCGCCTCGGTGGCTCCGGTGGCCGGACTGCTGAAACGCATCGGCGGCGACCGGATCGAGGTGGAGACCCTCGCGGGACCGGACCAGGATCCGCATGGGTATTCTCCCACGCCCAAGCAACTTGTCGCCCTCGGGGAGAGCGCCGCCTTCTTTTTGGTCGGCATGCCCTTCGAGGATCGGCTCGTGGACAAACTGACCGAGAGCGACGGCGGCTTGCGCATCATCGACGTGGCCGAGGGCATCGAGAAGCTCGAGATGGATGAGCATCACCACCACCATCACGGCGACGAGCACGCGCATGAACATGACCATGAACACGGTCATGCTCACGATGAAACCGGGGGAGCAGAAAAAGAGGACGACCATCCTCACGAGGAAGAAGACCATGCGGACCACGGCGACCATGCCGCCCATGAAGGAGGAGACCTCAGCGATCCCCACGTCTGGCTGTCGCCGGCCCTGTTGAAGAAGCAGGCCATCCTCATCGAGCACGCCCTCATGGACATCGATCCCGCCGGGCACGACGACTACCACGCCAATCTCGATCAGCTGCTCGGTGAACTCGATGCCCTCGACGCCGAGTTGAAGACCGCCCTCGCCCCGCTGGAGGGCAAGCCTTTCTACGTCTTCCACGGGGCCTTCGCCTACTTCGCCCAGGCCTACGGATTGAAACAGGAAGCCATCGAAGTCGGCGGCCGCAGTCCCGAACCCAAGCGCGTCTTCGAACTCATCGAGCAGGCCAAGGCCGAGGGTATCAAGCTCGTGCTGGTGCAGCCCCAGTTCGACACCCACAGCGCCCAGGCCATCGCCGAAGGCATCGGCGGCGCCGTCGTCCCGGTGAATCCGATGGACGAGGATGTCTTCGCCACCCTGCGCCTACTCGCCGAAAAGGTGAAGGCCTCGCGGGAATAGGACGAGAAGGCCTGCGCGCGGCTGAGCCGGACAAAGAAAAAGCTTTCCGCAATTCGCCGGAGCCGGTAACCTCGTTGATGAGAATCCACCGCTGCGGCCGGCTCTCTCAACTAGCCCGCATAACATGGTCAACGCGACAGTCGCGAAGAAAAATGTCAGAGGCGATGGGGGTGTATTGGACTATGCGGTCTAGAAAATGAGGAAGAGGCAGATAGCCACGAAGATTTTCGGAGTCCTTCTTCTAGTCGGACTCATTGGGGCCGTTTCAGTCTCAATTTACTTCTACCGCTGGTCTGCCCCCTTTCGAGAGTCTGCACATTCGATTGATCTAAGCGGAATTGCTCCACCGTTAACCGATGCACTCACAACAGATCAACAACGACTGATACCAAATCGAAATTACATTTAGACTTTTAGGTTTTGGACGAAGCGTTTGCTTGATCCTGCATCCACGGGCGTCCGACCAAGGAAAGGACGGACTGCGGATTGTTCCACCAATGCCGGAGGATAGGCACGGTGGCTTCGCGAAGCTCTTCGATGGTTTGGAAGATCCGGTTGCCTATCCGATCTTTGATCTGATCCCAGAGTTGCTCGCAGGGATTGAGTTCAGGACTGTATGGCGGCAGGTCGATGATACGAACGTTGCTTGGCAAGCGAGGGTCTTCGTCGCGGAGATGAAAGCCGGCCTGGTCCCGAATCAGAATGTGGACTGCCTCCGGATCACTGGCAGCGAGGTTCTCCAGGTAACGCTGATCCCATTGGAGGTTGATACCGCCGATCTGACAGAAGTGCGCCTCGCCGGTGGTGACTTCCAAGGCTCCATAGAGGTAGTCCCACTCATACTTGATCTGGCAGCCGACCACCGGACGCACCCCGCGTAGGCTCCAGAGCTTGCGCATCATGGTGTGTAATCCGAAACGAGCCTCGTCCATCACCCAGACTTTTGCGCGGGTTCCCTTTGCCAGACCGAGGCTCTCAAGCTTGCCCCCCAGACTCTGGCGAAAAGTTTCGGCTGCCACGGGATCCTTCCGGGAGTGACTGGGACGCGGCACCCTCAGCACTCCTCCGAGTTTTTTTGCCCAATACCAGACCCTTTGGTAAGAGACCTCCAAACCATGGCTCTCCCTGAGCCAACGACAGGCGTCTTGAAGGGTGATGAACTCATGAGCGGAGAGTTTCTCCTCAAACTCCTCCATCACCTCCTTGCTTACTCCCTTGCGCCAGCCTTCCGGGCGTCCTCCCGAGTTGCGTTCCCAGATGGCCGCGAGCCCGCCATCACGCACCGCTTTGACCAAGGAAAAGACTTGGGCTCGCGAGATGCCACACAGATCGGCAACCTGTTGAGCGGTGTGCTCGCCTTCCGCAGCCAGTTTGATGACCAAGAGCCGGTCTTTGCGCCAACCCGGCCTTTCCTGCCGATGTTTCTTTTCGATAACCGCTGCCACATCCGGACAGCCCAACTTCAATTTTCGTCCAGCCATGTTTTCACCATAGCAGGCATACGCAACGTCGAAAGGTTATTTTTACTTGGTATGATACCCTCTCCGGGAAGAAACCTGAACATTATCGGGGGCGGTTTCTTCGGGGCGATCTGCGATGCAGGCATCGCAACCGACGAGCAACGAGCCAACCGGGGAGAACCGACCCGAATCTCCGAGAAACGCCGAAGGCTGAATCCCCTTTTTTGCCTTCCCTGAATCGTCTGGTGAATGCTTGGATTCGGTATCACCCGCGACTCGCGTAGTCGGCCAGCGTCAGTCCGATCAGGATCGCAAGCCACACGAAGCCGGTCGCGGCCGCCAGTCGCACCAGTCCGTCGCTGACCTTGAGGTGCATGAAGAACACCAGGATCAGCAGGGCCTTGGTCCCGGCGATCGCCAGGGCGATGACCACGCTCCAGGTGCCGAGCTTCCACTCCGCCGCCAGAACCGTCAGGCCGAGCAGCGCCAACAGAGCCACGCCGGTCAGCAGGTAGGTGGTCCGGGAAACTGTGGAGCGGGAGTTCGTGGTCGTGGTTTCAGCCATGGTTCAAACGAGGTAGAGAAGCGGAAAAAGAAAGACCCAGACGATGTCCACGAGGTGCCAGTAGAGACCGGTGATTTCGACGGTGAGGGCATCGCATTTTCGCCGCCGGAATCGCACCGCGGCCACGGCGACGGCGCTCATCCCGATGATCACGTGGAGCGCGTGGAGGCCCGTCATCACGAAATAAAGCAGGAAGAACATCTCTACTCCCTCGGTGCCGGCGGGTTCAAAGGAAAAGCCGGGACCGGGAACGAGGTGCTCGACCGCCTTGTGATGATACTCGTAGCCCTTGATCCCGAGGAACAGCGCCCCGAGGAGCACGGTGGCCAGCATGAGCCAGCGCGAAAGCGAACGCCGATCTTCCTCGGCCGCCGCCACCCCCAGGGCCATGGTGTAGCTGCTGACCAGCAGCACGGCGGTATTGATCCCGCCGAGCAGTTCGTCGAGGTGACCGCTGGCCAGCGCGAAGGCTTCCGGGAAGAGATGGCGATACACCGCGTAGGTGCCGAACAATCCGCCGAAGAGCAGCACCTCGGTGGCGAGGAAGAGCCACATGCCGAGGCTGGCCGCTTGCCTGCGACGGACCGCGGGATCGAGAGCGTCGGCCCGGGAATGGGAGGCGGAGACACTCATGACGACACGGAAGCGGGTTCAGGTTCGGGTGCCGGGGTTTCGCCCTGCTTCTCCTCCGCCTCGGCATCGTAGTCGTAGGGTTCGTGATCGCCCGACGGCAGGGTCTCGAAATTCTCCGTCGGCGGCGGCGAGGTGGTCTGCCACTCCAGCCCGGTGGCGCGCCACGGGTTCGGCCCCGCCTTTTTCCCGTAGCGGAGGGACCACAGAAGGTAGACGAGGGGCAGCAGGTAGCTGAGCCCGAGGATGGTGGCGCCGGCGGTGGAGAGGATGTGGTAGATC
>JAUIGT010000621.1 GCA_030432615.1 Verrucomicrobiia bacterium | reverse complement strand
CTCCCGGATGCTTCGTTCCGCCTCGGTCAGGTAGCTCGCTACCTTCCCTCAGCGCGCCTCGCCCCGAGAACCGAAGGCCTCGCAAATCGTCCAGATCTTATTTGGATCCGGTATGAAACCGTTTCGATCACGGCTCGGGAATCTCGTTCAGCGTGTAGTAGGCGACATCGTGCAACAGCGGGAGCCCCCGTTTCGAACGCAGGCCTTTCACGTGCAGTTCATGCACGTGCCCCTTGGTGAGCGGCTCTACCTTCAGCACCAGCGACTTCCCGTCGTCGGCAACCTTGGCCACCGTCACCTCGGGCTTGACCTGGTCGACTTCCGGGCTGCCGTAGGCTTTCTGATAGATGTAGGTGTACGCTTCCATCTCGAAGGAGGCATCCACCGCGGTGGCCGGATCGATCGGCTCGGTGAACGTCAGTTCGAAACCGTCGGGGCGGGCCCGCATCTCGTGCATCTCGAAGGGCATCTTGCCGGTCCAGTTCACCCGCTCGAAACTCCAGTTCCGCGTGCCCCGGGCGCCCCAGCCGCGATTGGAACCGCTGGTGAACATCACCCCATCCTTCGTCAGCAGCAGGCCGATGTTGCCGGAATCGAATCCCTCCAGAAAGGGAAACATGGCTCCCTGGTAGATCCCGTTCACCTTCTCGAGAAAAACCCGGTGAACCTTCGAGTGCGTCTGCTCCCCGACGAAGACCTGGCCGGCGAAGGGGCCGAATTTCCCACCGGAAAGGTCGGGCTCGATGCCCGTCGGGGAATTGCCGACTTTTCCGTGAGGCAGGATCACCGCCGGCGGCACGTAGGTGGCAATGTTCTCCCGCTCCTTCACCGTGCGGCTGCCCTCCTCCGTCAACGGGGGCAGGGGCGGAGCCTTCCCGATGGCGCCTTCCGTGTAGGGGAACCAGATGTTGCCGTTCGGATTTCCCTGGAAGGATCCCGGCTTCACCCATTTCAGTGAACTCGACCCGTTCCACGCGCCCTGGTTGTCGGTGTAGAAAAGATCCCCCTCGGCATTGAATCCGATCCCACCGGGAGAACGCACCCCGCAGGCCAGCGGAACCGTCTTTCCCTCGGGCGTGATCTTCAGGACCCAGCCGCGAAAAAGCGCCTCGGAGGTGAAGGAACCGGTCAGGCAAAGCGCGGTGTAGAGGTTGCCCTCGTCATCGAACTTCGATCCGAAGGTGTATTCGTGGTAGTTGCCACTGATCCCCCAGTCGTCCGCCACCGTCTCGAAGACGTCGGCCCGCCCATCGCCATCCTCGTCCTTGAGCCGGGTGACTTCCGGGCGCTGGACCACGTAGAGCCAGCCGTCCCGCCATGCCAGCCCGAGCGGTTCATGGAGGTACTCGGCGAAAAGCGTCCACTTGGCCGGCTTGGCGGGCGACTCGAAGGCATTCTCGATCATCCAGACCTGCCCGCGTCGGGTGCAGACGGCGATGCGCCCGTCGGGGATCAGTTCGATCGCTCCGCCCTCGATCACCGCGTCCTCGGCGGGCGGATCGAAGGTGGTGATGGTGTAGTAGTCCGATTCCTTCGGCGCCTCGTCGGCGGCGGTCGCCACGGACAGGAAAAGACCGCCCAGCACGCAGGTGGACAGCGCGACGAATCGGCGGAGGAGAAAAGGGGAAGTCAGGGCTTTCATGGGAGAAATCGATGGATAGGTACGTTCCGGTTCCGGTTCCTTCACTCAGGGTTTCACGCGGCCGCCGATCTTCGTCTGCCACCAGTAGGTCACGGTCAGGTCGGTCGATTTCGCGCCCGGCTCCAGCGGCACCACCAGCTCACGTTTTCCCCCGACACTGCGGACTTCGGGTTCACCGCCTCCTTCGACCTTCAGCCAGAGCTTGCCATCGATCGGATACCAACCGGCGTCGCTCTTCTCCAGGCTCCCGGAATCGGCGACGCGGAACCAGGTCTTGTCCGGGAGTCCCCCATTCACCGAGAGGTGTCGCACCAGGGCCTCGCGCCCGTCGATCTCCGAGGGCTCGAAACGATCCTCCACCTCGGCGTCGCCAAAGCGATAGCGGAAGGTGGGGAAGCGGTTGTCCGGATCGAGTCGGTACCCCTCGAACTGGTAATCGGGATTCTTGACGTGGAAGGTGATGTCCTTCTGCGGGTCCGCCTTGTCCCGCTCGTACTTGATCTGCGCCTTCGACACGGCGAGCCAGGGATCGTCGAGGCTTTCCAGTTGCTGGAACGGGAATCCCTGGGCCGTCTTGACCTGGTCATAGCCCGAAGGCTGGCTTCCCGAGCCGCGGCCCTCCCAATGCGGAGCCACGTTGAGGAAACCCCCGCGCCACACCAGGTCCAGGTTCATGACATCGGCATCCCAGGCCAGGTTCACCCCGCCGGGATAACCGACCGCGATTCCGCGAGGATTCACCCCCGGGAGGAAAGCGCGATGGGTGATGGCCTCGCCGTCGCGAGGCGTGAGCAGGATCGGTTTCGGCGGGGCCTTCTGGGCTTTCTTGCTGGTGGACTGCACCGACAGGTCCTGCCACCCGAGGCTCTTGGAACGCACCGCCAGGGAAAGTCCCCGCTGCCCGCTTTTCTCGAAATAGGTGAGCCGGAGATCGTGGATGCCCTCCTGGAGCCGCAGCATCGCCTCCTTCGGATTGCCCATCGGATGAACCCCGTCGTTGTCGATGAGCCCCTCGCCATCGATGATGAGCCGCGAGCCGTCGTCGGAGGCGAGATAGAAACGATAGTCTTCCTCGTTGGCGAGGTTCAGCTTGCCCTCGTAGACCACGCCGAAACCCTGCTTGAAATCCTTGGCCACCGAGAGGTCGAGCCGCCCCTCCGGGAGCTTGCCCGTCTTCACCGGTTCCAGTTGGGAGAAATCGGGAAGCTTGTCCCATTTCCCCTCGTAGATGGAGTAGGTGAGGTCGGTGAGCACCTCCACATCCTTGCGCACCTGCAGCAGGCCACGCATCAGGAGCGAGTGACCGGGCACGGTGCAGACGAAGGGATAGTCGCCCGGTTCCTCCGGGGCCACGAAATAGATCGCCTCGCTGGCGTGCGGATCGAGGAGTTGCGTGGCCGCGATGATCCGGGGATCGTCCCGCGGCACCCAACCCATGGCGATGGCCTTCTCTCCCAGGCTGAGGAAAACGTCCTGGGCGAACTTCTGCCCGTCCTTGTCCTTGGGATCGGCCTTCAGCAGGACGAGGTTGTGCTGGAGGTCATCGGGATTCTCCAAGGTCAGCTTCACCCGGTCCCCCGGTGCCACCGAGACTTCACCCACATCATACCGCATCATCCCCGGCAGGGTCTTGATGACGAGATTCACGTCGGGATTCCCCGACCAGGCCGGCGGTTCCGCGGTCGCGGGAAAAGGGAAGAGCTGGAATGCGAATACGACCGCCGCCAGGGCGCGGAAAAATCGGGAGGCCGGGATTTTCATGGAACCGGTGTTTTCGCCCGATTCCTCCTCTCTCGCAACCCCGGAAACATGTCTCGGTGGTC
>JAUIGT010000620.1 GCA_030432615.1 Verrucomicrobiia bacterium | reverse complement strand
ATTCGGTCCCGTCGAGTATCTGGTGAACAACGCCGGAGTCATGCTGAACGGCGATCCCGCGAAGCAGGATCCCGCCGAGTGGGACCAGATGATCGACATCAACCTCAAGGGACTCATGAATGCCATCCATGCCGTCTTGGCGGGCATGGTCGAGCGGGAGTCGGGCACCATCGTCAATCTCGGCTCCATCGCCGGACGCAAGACCTTCGGCGCGCACTCGGTCTACTGCGGCACCAAGTTCGGGGTGCATGCGATTTCGGAGACGATCCGCGAGGAGGTCTCCCAGAAGAACGTTCGCGTCGTCACCATGGCACCCGGCATGGTGGAAACCGATCTCGTCAATCACACCACCGACGAAGCCGCGAAGCAGGGCTGGTGGGACTACGCCAACTCCATCGGAGGCGCGCTGCAGCCGGCCGACATCGCCGATGCCATTCTCTACGCCTGCCAGGCTCCTCAGCGCGTCTGCGTGCGCGAGATGGTGGTCTGCCCGACGCGGCAGGAACCCTGACGCCAAGCCCCCTTCGGAACATGAAAGGAAATCACCGCCCGTCTCCCGAGTCGCGTCTGCGCCCCGGCGCGTTCCTGCTCGCCTTCTCGCTTGGGCTCGTCGTCAGCGGTTCGGTCTCGCGCGCCGAAGACAAGGAGAAGAACCCCGGCTCCGCCTACCAGGCTCCGCCCAAGATCATGCGCGAGGGCGGGGAACCGGCACCGCTGGAAGCGCCGCCCCGGAAACCTTTTGCGGAGTGGGCCGTTCCCGCGGAGGGCGAACTCGGGCCTTTCCTCGAATCGCGGGAGTTGGAGCGGCACGAGTTGTTCGAGGGCGGTCGCTTTCCCAACGTGGTGGTGACCGCCGACGGCACCGTGATCGGCACGTGGGGACGCGAGCGCTACCGCACCCGACGCAGCCTCGATGGCGGGACAACCTGGGAGGACGAAGTCGTGGTGGTCGATCCCGGTTTCCACGGGGGAGGCGCCCTCGTCGATGAGATCACCGGCGATGTGCTCGTCTTCTCCAACGTCGAGAGCGACGAGGGCCGCGAACGGGGCACGCTGTGGGCCAGCTTCGACGGAGGGGAAACCTGGCCAATCAAGCGGCTCGTCGAAGCCGGTGCCTTCGCCTATTCCTCCCTCGCCGCGGGACGTCCCGGCACGCCCTCCGAGGGCTGGATCTACCTTCTCTACGAGCACGGAGGCAAAGGTGTCCTTGCGCGTCTCGGTCTGACCTGGTTGCTGGAGGGGGAGCCCACCGGTGACGGCGACCTGCCGGAATGGATCACGGGTGATCCCGCCCGGTGAGATTCGACCTTGGGTGGGTTTTGCATGAGGAAGCAAGGGCGGCCCCGACTCTGGACATGGTGTCGGCGGATTTTCCTGTCAGGTTCCATCCGCTTTCGCGTTGCTCTGGAGTAGCCCGCCATGCCCCTCGATCACGAAAGTATCCTCCGTCATCTCTTCGCGGCCCGTCCGCGACTGAGCGCGGCGGCCTATGTGGTGGTGCGTGACGTGCAGGTGGCGGAGGACATCTTTCAGAATGTGGCGCTCAAGGCGGTGACCAAGGACGTCAGCTTCGAACACGAGGGCGCCCTGCTCTCCTGGGCGATGGTGACGGCGAAGCGGGAGGGCATCGACTGGCTGCGGAAACGGAAGCCGGAAACCGTCGGGCTGGAGGAGGAGGTGCTCGACCTCCTTCACCGGGAGTGGAACGCGAGCGGCGCCGGTCCGGCTGCGCCGGGGGAGGGCGACCGCATGCTGGCGTTGCGGGATTGTCTCGAGAAGACGCCCCGGCACTCCCGACAGTTGCTGGAGCTGCGGTATTTCGAGGGCCGGTCCTGTGGCGAATGCGCCGAGGCGATCGGGATCGGACTCGACGCCGTCTACCAGCGGTTGTCCCGGCTTCATCGCCAGTTGAAACAGTGCATCGATCGGCGACTCGATCCGGCTTCCTCCTGAACCGGCCGCGCCATTTTTTCTCCCCCGATCATGAAACCGAATCCGGAATCCGACACCGCCATCGTGCGCTACCTCGACGGTACGCTGGATGGCGAGGAATTGAGACGCTTCGGCGAACGGCTTGCCGAGGACGCGGAACTGCGGGCCGAGTTGCGCGAGGTGGCCGAGCAGGCGGTGGCGATGGGAGACCTGGGGCGCGGTCGAAATCTCGTCGCGCTACCTTCGGAGGTGTCTCGGGCGGAAACGTCGCCTCCGCGTTCCTGGTGGGGACCCGCCGGCTGGCTCGCGGCGGCGGCCTCGCTGATGCTGGGACTCGGGGCGGTTTTCTGGCCAGATCACGAGGCGACGCCCGCGGTGATCGCGACGCTCGATTTTGCGGATGGCGCGGTCCACTGGTCGGGAGGAATCGAGGATGCGAAAAGCGAGCTCGCCCCCGGTGACGAGTTGGCGTCGGGCAATCTCGTGGTCGAAAGCGCGAGCGGTGCCGCCCAGATGACCTTTCGCGATGGCACCCGCCTGACGGTCACGGGCGAATCGGAGATCTCGATCGCGGAGACGGATCGCAAGCACCTGACACTGCGGCGCGGAAACCTGACGGCCGACGTGGCTGAACAACCGGCCGGCCGACCGCTGACGATCCAGACGCCCTCGGCGGAGATCGAGGTGCTGGGCACGGTGTTGTCGGTTTCCAGCAACGGCGAGAGCACGACGCTCTCGGTGGACGAGGGGCTGGTGCGACTGCGCCGGCTGGCGGATGGCTCGATGATCGAAGTTCCCGCGGGACATCTCGTCACGGCCACGATCGATTCCTCGCAGGCGCTGACCCTGGAATCGACCGATGCGCTCCCGGAAGCATGGGCGCTCGATTTCGAGGACGGCGCCGCACGCGTCACCAAGGGCGAGCGAGTCTCGGTGGCGGGCGTTCCCTGCTACCAGGGGGTCCCCTACATCGCAGCTCGGGGCGAGGACAATACCCGCGTGATCCGGCGCGGCGTCGCCATCAACGGTCCCTCGGATAGCGAGGCTTCCTTCGTCCAGCTGACGCCGGACTCGCGCCTCCGCCTGCGGTACCGCAGCGACTGGGGGCCGGTCGTGTTTCTGAGCACCCAGGAGCCGGACGGAAGCTTCGGGGGGAATTTCGAGTATCGGGTTCGTCTGGACGATTCGGAACCGGATGGAGGGGGCTGGCGGACGGTCTCCATCGCCATCGAGGACTTCGAACTGCTCAAGCCCCTGCGGCACGGCAGTCGTCGATACACGCTCTCCGAGAACAAGCTGTCCAAGATCCTCGTCTCCAGCGTCGAGCACAAGCGCCTCCAGGTCGCCGACGTCGCGGTGGAGGTGATTTCCCCCGAATCCGAATGACGCTTCCCGCTCGCCTCCCTTCCCGCTTTGCCGTGATCCCGTGGTTCGCCCTCGGGTTCCTGCTTTTCCCCTTCGTCGTCGCCGCTGCCGAAGACGGTGCCGAGGCCCTTCCTCTCTGGCCGGAGAATGCCATGCCGGGGCCGGCATCGCAGGTGGAG
>JAUIGT010000049.1 GCA_030432615.1 Verrucomicrobiia bacterium | reverse complement strand
CGAGATGGAGGCGTTGACTGCCGTCAGCGTCGCCGCGCTGACCATCTACGACATGTGCAAGGCCATCGACAAGGCCATGGTCATCGAAGCCATCGAACTCACCGAGAAGCGCAAGGGTGACCCGGCTGAAAACTGAAAACCGAAGACTGAAAACTTCCATGTTCACCGTCGGCATCATCACCGTCTCCGACCGCGCCTCGGCCGGCGAATACGAAGACCACGGCGGTCCCGCCCTGCGCGCCGCCTGCCAGGAACGAAACTGGGAGGTCCAGGCCGAGGCCGTCGTTCCCGACGACCTCGAACGCATCCGGAAAACGATCCGCGCCTTCTCGGCCCAGGGCTGCGGTCTCATTCTCACCACCGGCGGCACCGGCATCGCCGAGCGCGACGTCACTCCCGAAGCGATTCGCGGGATCATGCGCGTGGAGATTCCCGGTTTTGGCGAGACCATGCGGATGCGTTCGCTGGAAATCACGCCCAACGCCATTCTTTCGCGTAGCCTCGCCGCCGTCGTGGACAGCTCGCTCGTCATCGCCCTGCCCGGCAAACCGAGCGGCGCGGTCGAGTGCCTCGGATTCGTGGAAGGTGCGATTCCCCACTCTGTGAAACTGGCCCGGAAAGAGCCGACTTCATGCTGAGTCCCTCCGCCAAGCTGGCACTGGGAGGGCGGGCGTCTCGCCCGCTTCAGTGGAATTGCCTTCTCCTTGTCACTTTGGCTCTCATTTCTTCGTCTTCATCGGCGGACGAAAATTCCGCACCCGACATCTCGACCGTCGCACCCGACCTGACGATTCCAGCAATCAGCGAAGGCGATCCCGGTCCCGGAAGACGGGTCCGCTTCCGGGTTTCTCCGGAAACTCCACCCGTCATCCTCTACCTCCCCACCGACTGGTCGGCTGGAAAAAAGTTCCCCGTCCTCGTCGAACTCGCCGGCAACGGAAACTACCGCAATGCCTACGGGGACGTCAGCACCGGCCGACCGGAAGGCAGCAAGCTCGGCTACGGATTGAGCGGTGGAAGCGGCTTTCTCTGGATCTGTCTTCCCTTTCTCGAGGATGACGGCGCCGACCTCGCCATCACCTGGTGGGGCGACGCGCCCGACCATCGCCCTGACAGCACGGTGGATTTTCTCAAACGGGCGGTGCCCGCCCTCTGCGCGCGATTTTCCGGCGATCCCGATCGAGTCATTCTCTGCGGTTTTTCCCGCGGCGCCATCGCCGCCAACGCCCTCGGCCTTCACGACGACGAGATCGCGAGACTCTGGCGGGGATTCGTCTGCTACAGTCACTACGACGGCGTGCGGGAAGGCTGGCCCTTCGCCGAATCCGATCGCGATTCGGCGCGGGAGCGATTGCGCCGTCTCGGCGATCGTCCACAGTTGATCTGTCATGAAACCTCCTCCGGGAAATTGAATCTCGCCGCCACCCGGCGCTACCTGGAGCAGGCCGAAATCGATGGCGACTTCACCTTCCTGGAAACGGGCTTCCGCAATCACAACGATGCGTGGACGCTGCGGCCCTCGCCGGCCCGGGAGCAAGCCCGCGCCTGGCTGAAGCAGGTGACCGGCAAATGAGAATGCCGAAACAGGGTCAGTGGGAACCGGATCTTTCCGCCTTTCTCCCGCGGTCCCGGATCATCCTCGTGATTCCTTCCGCGCCGACTCCCATCAGGACGCCGACCGTGTAGCAAAGCAGGTCCGACCAGAGAAATCCCCTTCCCAACACGAGGGCCCCGATTCGATTCTGGCGAAGCGATTGAAGCCACTGCCCTTGGTAGAGCTGGCTGAACTCGATGGCGAAGGCGAACGCCAGCGCAACCACCGCGACCCGGCAGGTCGACCAGGAAGGGAAAACCAGGCCGACTCCCAGGAAAACCATGAGCGCCCAGAGAGTGTCCCCCGCATACTCGGCCAACCAGGGTGGCAGGGAGTGAGCCAGTCGCGATCGCGAGCCGAGTCCGAGTCCGATCACCAGGAGCAGCCCGGCCAACTGCATCCATCGATTCCGACGCGCAGCCATGGAATCACTTCCCGCTCTGCTTGTCGGCATCGGTCGCCTTCAGCTCCGCGATCTTGGGCGGATCCCAGTTCACCGGCTGTCCCTTGCGCTGCGCGGCCAGCCAGTTGAGGGCGGCTTCGTGAACGATCTCGTGTCCGCCATCGAAAATGGTGAGGCGCGTGTTGCCATGGACCAAGCGAAACAAGGGCGGCCGGTTTCCATACAAAGGGTCGCCCTCGACCTCTCCGATTCCGGTGGGAGCCTCCCGGGCTTCGTAAAAGCGGTCGATCGTTTCCGGAGCGAGTTGCTCGTCGGCCGGCACCACCGCGTTCCAGGCCTCCAGCGAATGGGTGAACGGCACGCTGCCGCTGCGACCGTCGTTGATACCGTGGTTGATGTCGAGCGGGACCGATTTCGCATTCTCCAACCAGGTCAGCGGCGATCGATGCGCGGCGTCGGCCCGGCGCTCCGGGGTGTCCGGCGGTCCGCCGAGAGCACCCTCGATATCCTTGGCGTACTTGCCGCGACCCGCTTCCTTCGTCTGCCGGTGCCAGGCGGCAATGTCGGAAATCCCGCACCAGGAGGAAATCCCGGCCCAGATCTCCGGCGTGCGCCCGGCCAGCAACTGGGTGGCGTGTCCGCCTCCGGAAACCCCGATCGCATAGATGCGCGTCTCATCGATCGGCGCCTGGGTTTTCGCCCATTCCACCGCCGCCCGGATGTCGGCCACCATGAGATCGGAACCCAGGGCCGCCGGCGTGCGATTCGGTCCGCGGAAATTGGGGTGGATGAACACCCAACCCTGCTGCTGGCACCACTCCGCATACTTCACTTCGCCTCCGGTCTGGAGATAGTTCCCCGACCACGTGTGGAGCGCCACCAGCAACGGCACCGGTTTTCCGCCTTCCGACGGATCCGGCGCCCAGAACAGGGCCGGCTGCTCGCTCCCGTCCATCGGACAGGGATACCTCACCTCGTGGACCCCCTCCGGATAGCCCTTCGCGGTATTGTTCGGTTCGGCACGGAGCGAGTTCATGGCCAGCATCGTCAGGGCCAGGGCCGACACCAGGACGCCGGCGGTCATCAGGGAGAATCTCATCGCCTCATTGTTAGCCCGATCCAGGAACGCGGGGCAAGTCCGAAGCGGTCGAGCGGTTTACCAACCTGCGGAGCTATCGAGGCAGTTCCAGCTCGATTCCCGCCGCGTTGCGGATCTCTTCGCGAAGTCTCGCATCGACCGCGGTGGCCGCGGCCCGCTCGGCATCGGCTTGGGCCGACTCCGCAGCCGTTTCCCGAAACGCCATGGAGATTTTCCAAGCGACGATGACCAGGATGGCGATGAGGAGGAGGCGGGACATGACAATTTCCTTTCGCTAATTATGGAAATTATCAGATTTTTGCGGACTTGTCAGCTTTCTTCCCACATTTCTCGCGATTCGTTCACTTCGGATCGACCTCGAAAAAATCCCGCATCACGTTGCGAAAAACGCGCCGCTTGAATTTCGGCACCCACTTGAGCTTGAACTTCTCCGGCTTGATCCACTTGTAGTCGGAGAATTCCCGGGTGTGGTGCTCCAGGTCGATCTCGTCCCCGGTTCCCTCGTAACGACAGAGAAAATAGGTCTGTTCCTGCCCGCAGTAGAGCCCCTTCTTCAGGTGTCCCCCGGGGAACTTGTAGCGATAGCCGGTGCGACAGGCGACGATCTCGTAGTCGTCGGAACTCACCCCGATCTCCTCCTCGACCTCCCGGTAGAGCGCGCCGATGAGATCCTCACCCGGATCGACCCCTCCCTGTGGAAACTGCCAGCTGCCCCGGTAGTCCACCCGCTCGGCCACGAAAATCTTCCCGTCCTCCCGCTGGAGGATCGCCGCAACGTTGGGGCGGTAGGAGGAAGCCATGGGTCAAGGAACCGCGAAGGAGGGAGCGCCGGAAATCGAAAGCGTTTCAGCTTCCGGCGAATCCCGTTTCGTGGGATGCTGTTTAAAAGTGATGCGTCCGCTTTGCAACTCCCATTTCGGTGGTTCCCGTCTGACGATTTTGCTCGTTCTTGCGGGTGCGCTGATTCTTGCCCTCCTCATGATTCGCCACTGGTCTCCCCGCCGGGTGGTGGAACGCCAGCAGGTCGCTCTCGTCGATGCCCTCCAGGACCGCAGTGCCAAGAAACTCGATCGCCTCCTCGCCCAGGATTACCTCGACCAGTGGGAATTCGACCGGGAGGAGGCCAAGCTGGCAGTGCAGGATTTCGGCAGCCAGTTCATCATCCTCAATCTCGTGCCCGAGGAATCCTCCACTTCGCTGAAGGACGGCGAGGCCACCGTGACGGCGCGTTTCACCGTGAGCGGCAACGGTTCCCCCCTCGCTCACGAGATGATCCGAACCGCCAACAAGCTGAAGGAACCCTTCGTCTTTCACTGGCGGAAGAAGAGCGCCTGGCCCGGCGACTGGAAGCTGGTGCGCATCGAGAACGTCGATCTCTCCGCCCAGTTGCAGGGCTATCGACCGGGCGACCTGAAACGAGCGATGGAGAACTACTGACTCCACCATCATCAAGACATCACGAAACCGGGCCCCACTTTCGCGGATACTCCTTGCGAAACCGCTGCGAAAACCATTCACTCTCTTCCGCAACCCCACTCTCTTCCCGCCATGAATCCCCGTCCGTCCTTTTCCGACCTTGCCCGTCTCCTTCTCCTCGCCGGATTGAGCCTGGCCGTCCTGCCGAACTCGGTCCACGGCCAGAATTCACCCGGCACCATGGGGGTCGAGGATGGCATCAAGGGATTCTGGGAATGTGTCACACCCACGGGGCGTTTCGTGGTGCGACTCGATCAGATCGCCTCGGTGTCCCAGCACGAATACCTCATCGACGGAGGCGCCCGGGTCTACGAAGTCACCGTGGCCACCACCGGCCCGATGATCGCCCGCTACTATTTCATCGAGCCGCTGACCGAGGGTTCCCCTCTCTCCCTCGGAAAAGCCACCATCGATCGGCTCCGTGAAGTCGCCAACGACGCCGGCGGACGCGCCGGCATGGACACCGAGCGCGACGTGGTCAAGCACTACCCCGACACCACCCACGCCAAGACCTCCGAGTATCGGCTCCGCGTGAAAGACAATCTGGATCGGATCTACGAACACATCCACCGGGTCTGGGCCGAGGAAAAAGGCCGCGGCGACGCCAACAAGATCACCATCCGGGACGAGTGAACGCCTTCGCGTTCCCTGCTCAATCAGCTTCCTTCCACCATAGGCTTGCGGGGGAGCGCCCGTTTCATCCGGAAACACGAGCAGACTCTCGGCACAGCTATCGTCGTTCTCGCGGAAATTCACTCCTGTCATCCAGAGCGGAGCCGAGGGATCTCTCGACGGTCCCTGGCCCATACGATCGACGGGTCTCTGGCGCCGGCATGGGTGGCGGGAGCCGTTCAACGCACGAGAGATCCCCCGGCTCGTTCCTCGCTCGGGAAGGCAAGAAGTTCACCAGAGGCCAACGAGAGCGCTTCCCGTCAAACATCCTTCCCTCACTTCGGGCACTGGTGAAAGCGGATAGGGCATCCTTGAAAACACGGTGGATCAACCTCCCCCCACCGCCCCGAAGAACATCCCCGCGATGCTGGCGGTGAGCAGGCTGGCGATGGTCCCGCCGAACATGGCCTTGAATCCGAGCGCCGCCAAGGTGGGACGCTGTTCGGGTGCCAAGGCTCCGATTCCTCCGAGCTGGATGCCGATGGAGCTGAAATTCGCGAAGCCGCAGAGCGCGAAGGTCGCCAGGAAGATCGAGCGCGGCCCCATCCCGCCGGCCGCCTGGAGATCGGCGAGCTGGGTGTAGGCGATGAACTCGTTGGTGACCATCTTGGTGCCGAGCAACTGGCCCAACTGGAGCAGGTCACCGTTTTCTCCCCCCATCACCCAGGCGAGCGGGGCGAAAACGAAACCGACCAGGGCTTCGAGCGACAGGTTCTCGAACTGCTCTCCCGACGCGGCCCGCACCCATCCGTCGAGTAGTCCCGGCGTGCCCGCCTCGGCATCGGCGCCCAGATTTCCCACCCAGCCGAAGATGGCGTTGAACAGGGCGATCAGGGCCACGAAGACCAGCAGCATGGCCGCGACGTTCAGCGCCAGCTTGATGCCTTCGGAGGTACCGTTGGCCAGCGCGTCGAGCAGGTTCGATCCATGCTGATCCCGCGGAACGAAGAGTTGCTCATCGACCTTGCCGGTCTCCGGAACCATCATTTTCGCGACCAGCAGCGCGGCGGGCGCGTTCATCATGGATGCCGTCAGCAGTCGGCGCGCCACCTCCAGTTGGGTCGAGGGATCCTCGCCGGCCAGGGTCACGATGTAGAGGCCGAAGACGCTCCCCGCGATCGTCGCCATGCCCCCGGTCATCAGCGCCATGATCTCGGATCGCGTCATCTTGGCGATGTAGGGTTTCACGATCAGCGGAGCTTCCGTCTGACCGACGAAGACATTCGCCGCCGCCGCCAGGCTCTCCGCGCCCGAGAGTTTCATGACCCGCTTCATCACCCAGGCGAACCCGAACACCACCCACTGCAGGGCGCCGATGTAGTAGAGGGCCGAGGTCAACGCCGACACGAAAATGATGGTCGGGAGCACCTTGAAAGCGAACCCGTATTTCGACGCGTCGAGCAGATCCCCGAAGAGAAAGCCGGACCCCGCATCGGTGAACCCGAGCAACTTCACGAACAGACCCGAAATGACATCGATGACCTGGCCGAACGGGGTCATCAGGATGAGAAAGGCCAGCACGATTTGCAGCACGATGCCACCACCGACCAGCGGCCAGTTGATGGACTTGCGGCTGTTGCTGAGCAACACGCACAGGCCGATCAAGACGGCAATGCCGAGGAGTCCGCGAAAGATGGCTTCGAGCATGGCATCAAACCGCAACAGATTCGGCTCCGAGGCAAGCACAGAACCACAAAAAAAGGGCCGGCTTTCCGCCGACCCTTTTTCAGAAAGGTTGAAGCAGCGTTCAGCTGTTGCCCTGCGCCTCGGCCACCCCGGCCTTCACGATTTCGTGGAAGCTGTCGGGGTCGAGGCTGGCGCCGCCGACGAGAAACCCGTCGATGTCGGGCTGCGAGATCAGTTCCCCGGCATTCGCGGGCTTGGCGCTGCCGCCGTACTGGATGCGCACGCCGTTGGCGACTTCCTCGCCGTATTTCCCGGCCAGGACGCTGCGCACATAGGCGTGGGCTTCCTGTGCCTGCTCTGGCGTGGCGGTGCGGCCGGTGCCGATGGCCCAGACGGGTTCGTAGGCGATGACGATGTCGGCCATCTGCTCGGCGGTGACATCGGCGAGGCTGCCTTCGAGTTGCGTTTTGAGCACTTCCTCGATCCTGCCGGCGTCGCGTTCCTCCAGGGTTTCGCCGATGCAGAGAATCGGTTTGAGCCCGGCTTCGCAGGCGGCGCGGACCTTGCGGTTGATGAAGGCGTCGTCCTCGCCGAAGAGCGTGCGGCGCTCGCTGTGGCCGAGGATGACGTAGTCGCAGCCGAGTTCGTTGAGCATGGCGGCCGAGATTTCACCGGTGAAGGCGCCGGAGGGCTCGGGCGACATGTTCTGGGCGGAGAGATCGACGGCTTCGCTCTGGCCGATGAATTCCGAGGCCTTCGGAATGGACACGAAAGGCGGGGCGATGACGATATCGACGGCGGTCTTGCCATCGAAGAAACCGACGAACTTCTCGAGGAAGGTCGCGGTCTCGCTCGGCGTCTGGTTCATTTTCCAGTTGGCGGCGATGATCGGGGTACGTGACATGGCGTATGCGGGGACGGGATTAACAGGATTTCTGGGACAAAACGGGGACCCGACAGGGTTGGGCGCGAGGCCCAACAGGGTCAAATGGGTTCATTTCTCGTCGAGGGCGGCGATGCCGGGAAGCTCCTTGCCCTCGAGCAGTTCGAGGGAAGCGCCTCCGCCGGTGGACATGTGACTCATCTTCTCGCCGAAACCGAACTGGTTGGCGGCGGTCACGGAGTCTCCCCCACCCACGATCTTGATGGCGTTCTCGTTGGCGGCGATGGCGGCGCCGACGGCCTTGGTGCCAATGTCGAAACCGCGCTTCTCGAACACGCCCATGGGACCGTTCCAGATGATGGTGCCGGCTTCGGCGATCTTGGCGGCGAATTCCTTGCAGGCGCGGTCTCCGATGTCGATGCCTTCGCGGCCGTCGGGAATCGCTCCTCCTTCGCCCCACGGTTCAGTGACTTCAGTCGGCGCATCGTCGGCGAACTCCGCGGTGTGCCGGGTGTCGGCGGGAAGCAGGAATTCGGTGTTGTTCTTCCTGGCGGTCTCGAGAATCTCGAGCGCCAGGTCGGTCGCGTCCGGCTCGGCGAGGCTGTCGCCGATCTGGTAGCCCTGGGCAAGACGGAAGGTGTTGGCCATGGCGCCTCCGATGATGAAGGCGTCGGCTTTTTCCATGAGCCGCTCGAGAATCTTGATCTTATCGGAAACCTTGGCGCCGCCCATGATGACGACGAAGGGCCGCGGCGGGTTTTCGAGCTTCTCGACGAGGTATTCGAGTTCCTTCTCGATCAGGAATCCCATCGCGCAGGTGTCGATGAAATGGGTCACGCCCTCGGTCGAGGCGTGCGCGCGGTGGGCGGTTCCGAAGGCGTCGTTCACGTAGATGTCGCCGTGGGCGGCGAGCTGCTTGGCGAATTCGGGATCGTTCTTTTCCTCGCCGGGATGGAAGCGAACGTTCTCCAGGAGGAGAACTTCACCGTCGAGCAGGTTCGAAACCGCGAGTTCGGCCTCCGCGCCCACGCAGTCGCCGGCGAAGGTCACCGGAACGTCGAGCAGTTCTTTGAGCCGGTCGGCGACCGGTTTGAGCGAATACTTGGGATTTTTCTCCCCCTTCGGACGACCGAGGTGGGACATGAGGATCACCTTGGCACCCGCCTTGACCAGGTGTTCGATCGAGGGGATCGCGGCGCGGATCCGGGTGTCGTCGGTGATGTTCAGGTCGTCGTCCAGCGGCACGTTGAAATCGACACGCATGAGGACGCGCTTGCCAGCGGGATCGATGTCACGAATGGAGAGCTTGGCCATGGGAGGAGGGAGGTAAAAGGTTCGAGTTCAGGTTTCGGGAAGGAATTCCGAAAAAAACGCCCTTCAAACGCGAGGTCTGAAGGGCGTTTCGGAAGTTGGGAAAAACCGACCGGATCAGAGGCTGTTCCCGATCAATTCGAGGGCATCGACGGCGCGGTTGGAGTAACCCCACTCGTTGTCATACCAGCCGACGACCTTGACGAAGTTGCCGTTCGCCATGGTGGTGAGGGCATCGAGGATGCAGGAGTGCGGGTTGCCGACGATGTCCTTGAGGACGAGCGGCTCTTCGCTGTATTCGAAGACACCCTTGAGCGGACCGTCCGCGGCGGCCTTGTAGGCGGCGTTGATTTCTTCGACGCTCACTTCCTTCGAGAGGATGGCGGTGAAGTCGGTCACGGAACCGGTCGGGGTCGGGACGCGGAAGGCGCCACCCGCCAGCTTGCCGTTCAGTTCTGGAATCACGAGGCCGATGGCCTTGGCGGCACCGGTGCTGGAGGGCACGATGTTTTCCGCACCGGAACGAGCGCGGCGAAGGTCGCCGTGAGGAGCGTCGAGGAGACGCTGGTCACCGGTGTAGGAGTGAATAGTGCTCATGAAGCCCTTTTCCACGCCGAAGGAATCGTTCAGCACCTTGGCCATCGGAGCGAGGCAGTTGGTGGTGCAGGACGCGTTCGAGATGATGTGGTGGTTGGCCGGATCGTAGGAATCGCTGTTGATGCCGATGCAGAAGGTCAGGTCGGGCTCCTTGGCGGGAGCGGAGATGAGCACCTTCTTGGCGCCCGCTTCCAGGTGCTTGCCGGCACCGGCGCGATCGACGAAGAAGCCGGTCGACTCGAGAACGACATCGACGCCCTTGCCGGCGTGATCGAGAGCGGCGGGGTCGCGCTCGGCGGTCGCGATGATGCGGTGGCCGTTGACGGTGATGGACTCGTCATCATACTCGACCGTGCCCTTGAAGGGGCCCGCGGTGGAATCCCACTTCAGCAGGTGAGCGAGCGTCTTGTTGTCGGTCAGGTCGTTGATGGCGACGACTTTCTTGAGCTGCTCGTCGTTCATGGCGCGCAGCACCATGCGTCCGATGCGCCCGAATCCGTTGATTGCGTAGTTGGCCATAGAAAAGAGGACTTTGCTTGATTTCGTTTCCTTGGAATCGACCCCTCGTTACCGGGAGGCCTGAGGCTCCACCCACATGGCGGAAGCGGCGCTAATTAAGCGACGGGCGCAAGTCCGTCAACCGGTGAAACGGGAGGCCCTTTGAATTTCCAGAAAAGACTGTCGCTTTCACAACGAGTGATTCCCGGGTCTTTGCAAAACTGATTGGAGAAGAATGCATTACAGCATTCCTCGGCAAATCGGGTCCGATTGCGCTCCAAGTTTCGATCTTGTCACACGGGATTTCGGCCGATCCGCGGCGGATCCGAAAAATCGAGGTGCGAGTCAGCGCAGGCTGACGGTCGTTCCGGAAACACGCGCCGCTTCGAGGTAGTGCTCGATCGAGTTGTCGCGCGGAACGCCCAGGTCGATGGCCTGCTGGTAGTGCTCTTCGGCCTGAACCGGATTCGGCTTGTCCATGGTGGCGTAGAGCACCGCCAGGTTGAAGTGAGCGTCCCCGAACTTGGGATCGATCTTCACGGCCTCGTTGAAGGCGTCCTCGGCCCGGTTCACGTAGCCTTTCTGACTGGAGATCACACCGACACAATTGTGGGCACGGGCGTTCTTCGGATCGTGCTGAATGCTGATGGTGAGTTGTTCGAGCGCCTCGTCATAGAGATTCTGCGCGTAGTAGTTCCGGCCGAGGAGGTAATAGGCGAGACCGAAGTCGCTCTTGATGGCGATCGCCTTTTCGAGCAGCTCCTGAGCTTCCTCGTGCTCGCGGGTGGCGATCTTGACCAGGGCGAGGTTGCAGAGGCAGACCACGCTCTTGGGACGGAACTCGAGATACTTCCGGTAGGCTTCCTCGGCTTCCTCGAAACGGCCCTCCGAATAGTCGAGACGGGCCGCTTTCTGAATCTGGACCAGTTCGTCATCGAGATTCTGGGTTTCCACGATCCCGGTGCCGGACCCGTCGGACTCCTTTCCTTCCACGAGGATGACCCCGTCGACTCGCTCGATCCCCTCGGCTTCCACCATCTCCACCATTTCCGGACGCTTGAAGAGATCGCGCTCCTCCTCGCTGAGCTTCGACGGATTGGCGATGTCTTCGACCATGGCGTAGAGGTTCTCGGCATCGGCCCCGAGCTTGTCGAGTTCCCGGAGCAGCAGCGACTTGGTCTGCATGACCTGCTTCTGGCGCCGCAGCTGTTTGAGAACGACCGACTTGAGGAGTTCGTTCTCCGCGGCGGCTTCGACCGAGTCCTGGGCCGCCGACGCCAGTTCCTCGTCGGTGAGTTCCTGGCCCAGTTCGGTCAGTCGCTGGCGCAGTTCGCGGACATACCCCTCGTAGCGGCGATTGTCTTCCACCAGCTTCTCGCGCTCGGCCTTGATCTGGGTGATCTGCTCTTTCAGCAACGCCACCTGCACGGTCTTGTCGCTGTTGTCCTTCTCCAGTTGGCGAGCGGCCTTTTCGACCTTGCTGAGCTTGTCGCGGAGCTGGCGATTCTCGTCCATCAACTGGGCCACGGCCGAGGATCCGCCGCCGCCTTCCATCATGGCGAGGAGATTGTTCCGTTCCTTCTCGATGTCGTCGCGCTCCCGCTTGACCCGCTCCAGTTCGGACTGGGTGGACTTCAACTGGGCCAGCAATTCCTGCTTTTCCTGGTCCTTCTTCTCCAGCTCGGCGAGCGCGTCCCGGACGATCTGCTTGAGCTGGGCGACCTCGGCCTGGAAATCCGGGTTGGTCGATGCTCTCCCCTCCGCATTCTGGAGGCGCTTCTGGAGTTCCGCCGTCCGGCGCTGGGATTGCGCCAGTTGGGTCTGGGTGTCGTACAGCTCGCTCTGCTTCCGGGCGAGGTCCGACTCCAGCACCTGGTTCTTCTGCTTCAACTGGTCGATCTGGGAGCGCATGCGGTCGAAGTCCCGCTGGATTCGCTCGAACGGACTCTCGACGTTTTCCGCGGTAGTGAGCGATCCGGCAGCGGCTCCCTGCGGTCCCCACAACGGAGTCTGGTCCGGAACAACAGGATCCACGGTACTGGGATCGGCCGGCGGACGAACCTCGATGGAGGGAGAACTGGGAATCACCCCACCCTGCCGCGGAGCCTGCGGCTGGGGAGACTGCTGTGACCACTGCGGCAACTGGATGGAGCCGTCATTGGAAGGCTCGGCACCGGCGAACTCGGGCGAGACCGGCTGGACCGAGGGCGCCACGCCGGGATCGACCGTGGCCGGCGACTGGGGAGCCACCGCCGGCTGATTGGCCGTCCGCATCCGCTCCTTGAGCGAACCGATACTCTTCACCAACTGGGTCCGGCGATACTCGACCAGCTCCGGATAAAAATCGGGATACTCACGGGCCAGCCCGTCGAAGAGCGGCTTGGACTGGTTGTACTTCGCAAGGGCATCCAGCATGCGGCCCTGTTTCTCCTTCTCCTCTCCATCCTTGAGAAGGGTGAAGGCCCGGAACCACAGATCCGAGGGATCGTAGTCGGTAGAGCCCTGCGCGCCCACACGGTCCGCGAAAAGGGAGAGGCCCATCGCCAGGACAATGGCCACCACCTTTCCGAGACCCATCATTGGTCTCCTGTTTCTCTGCATCACGTTGCGCCCGGTTTCGTTCTCCTGCCCGGTCGAGTTCGGCGCCCCTGTTTTCGATCCCTGGAGCGTCGATCCACCGGGAAAAAGTGGGCTTTCTATACCATGATGCGCCCCGCTTGTCTCGCTTGAAATCACGCAAGCGAAGAATTTTTGAAAACTTTGTCACGTCGAAAAATCGTTGATGGCCTGCTGATTACTCCTATTTTGTCATGCCCGAACCCACCCCCGGAAACGCCGTGCAGCCGGTGCTCGACCAACAGGTGCTCGTTCTCAATCGGCTCTGGCAGCCGGTGAATCTCTGCTCGGCTCGACGAGCGTTCGCTCTCCTGTTTCTCGGTCACGCCCAGGCGGTCCACACCGATCCCGAACGCATGTTCGAGACGCACGACGCGGCCTCCTGGCTGGAAATTTCCCGGGACTACGACGGTCCCGACCTGGTGCACACCGTGACCCATCGCTTCCGGGTGCCCGCGATCATCGTGGCCACGCGCTACGACCGGCTGCCCCGGCAGGAAGTGAAGTTCAGCCGGCAGAACGTCTTTCTCCGCGACGGACATACCTGCCAGTATTGCGGCGTCGCTCACGAGGCGAAACAACTGAACCTCGACCACGTGGTCCCGCGACAGAAGGGCGGCAAGACGACCTGGGAAAACGTGGTCTGCTCCTGCATCCGGTGCAACACGCGCAAGGCGAACAAGCTTCCGGCCGAAGCCAGGATGTTCCCGCTCAAGGAACCGCGACCGCCTCGCTGGCGCCCGCTCTTCAGCGCCGCCAACCGCGAGGTGGGCCGACTGCTCCACGAAAGCTGGCGCCATTTCCTCGAACCGAGCCCCAGCCGAGTCACGCTCAGCCGGTGACGACCGGCAGCCAGCCCCTGACGGGGTTCAGCGAACCAGGCTCAGAATCACGCCGGGAGCAAAGCCGGCGAGAATGATCAACGCGATGAGGAGCAGCATCACCGTCCGGGTGGCGCCGCTGACGGGAATGGCGGCGGTGTCTCCGTCCTTCGGTTCCTGCCAGTACATCGCCGCGGCCACCTTGAGGTAGTAGTAGAAACCCGCCGCCGCGCCGATGACGACGAAGGCGAGCAGCCACCACTGGTGTTGCTGGATCACCAGCTGGAAAACGAAGAATTTTCCGAAGAATCCGGCGGTCAGGGGCACGCCCGCCAGCGAAGCCATCGACACCAGCAGGACCAGGGCGAGAAAGGGCGAGGTCTTGCCGAGACCGCGATAGGCCTCGATCTCCTCGCTGTCGCGGTGGACACGCACCAGGGCGACCACCATGAAGGCGAGCAGGGTCATCAGCAGGTAGGCGCCGAGGTAGAAACCCACCACGTGAAAAACCGTCAATCCGCCCTCCTCCCCGGCCTCCGTGGCCGTGGGCGCCGCCGCGATGGCCGCGAGCAGGAAGCCGGCGTGGGCGATGCTCGAGTAGGCGAGGAGCCGCTTGAAATTGGTCTGGGCAATGGCGGTCAGGTTGCCGTAGAGCAGCGTCAATCCGGCGATGACGGCGAAAGCGGTGGCGGCATGGGCGGAGAGGTCGCCGGCGGTGCTTTCGAGAAAGACCTTGGACACGCGCAGCAGGACCACGAAACCGGCGGCCTTGGAGGCGACGGAAAGGAAGGCGGTGATCGGCGTGGGCGCGCCCTGGTAGACATCCGGAATCCAGAGCTGGAACGGCGCGGCACCCACCTTGAACCCGAGCGCCACCAGGATGAGGGCGAAGGAGAAGAGGGCGGCGGTTTCGTTGACCTCGCCGGAATTCAGCACTTCGGCGATCTTCGCCAGTTCCATCGAGCCGGTCACCCCGTAGAGCCAGGCGAAACCGTAGACGAGGAACCCGGTGGAGAGCGCCCCGAGAATGAGGTATTTCACCCCGGCCTCCAGCGACCCCACGTTGCGCCGCAGGTAGGCGACCATGACGTAGAAGGTGATGGTGACCGCTTCCAGGGAGACGAAGATACTCACCAAGTGCTGGGCGGAGGCCATGCACATCAGGGCGCCACAGGCGAAAACCGGGAGCGTGAAGAACTCCCCGAGCCCGGCCTGGGACGGCGCTCCCTGTTCCGCCGGGGCGGTGAATCGTTCCACCAGCCCGCGATAATCGACCGCCATCAGCAGGACCACGATGGTCGTCAGCAGGGCGATGCCCTTGTAGAAGAGCGAGGTGCGATCGTCGGAATAGAAGAGCCAGAAGGGATTGGTGTCGTCGGCGGCGTGCGGCTCCACCTTGAAGAGGAGTCCGAAGGCCACCAGCAGCCCGAGCATGCCGAGCCAGGCCAGCGAACGCTTGTCCTCCAGTTTCACGAAAGCCTCGACCAGCAGCATGGCGAGTCCGAGCGCGAACACGATGATTTCCAGTGTGTAAGCCGGCATGGTGGAAAACGGAGAAAACGAAAAGGGATGACGGGAAATTCAACAGGGTCGGATCAGCGACCGAACAGGGTCAGGGACTCCATCACGGGCGTGACCCACATCAGGAGCAGGTTGGGCATGAAGCCGACCACCATCAGCGCCACCAGGAGCAGCAGCACCGGGGTCTTCTCGAGAACGGTCAGGTCGCTCCAGGAAGCGTTGGCGTCGGCGTCGGCGAGCGGTCCCTTGAAGACGTTGCGGTAGGCTCGCAGCATGTAGACAGCGGAGATGACCACGCCCCAGAGCGCCACGATGGTGGCGATCTGGAGGGCGCCGAGACCATCGCCCATGTCCTTGAAGCCCCCGAAGAAGACGAGCACCTCGGAAGCGAAATTGGCGAAGCCCGGCAGCCCCACCGAAGCGAAGGCGGCGAAACCGAACAGGAGCCCGAGCGCGGGCGCCTTCTTCGCGAGTCCACCGCGGATGGCGTCGAACTCGAGCGAACCGATGCGGTCCCGGAGTGATCCGGCGAGCGCGAACAGCAGGGCGATGGAAATGCCGTGGGCGAACATCAGCAGCGCGGCTCCGCTCCAACCGATGGCGTTGCCGCTGGCGATGCCGAGAAAGACGTAGCCCATGTGCATGACGCTGGAGTAACCCAGCATGGTGTCGAGCCGGCGCTGGGCGATGGTCACGAGACCGATGACGATGATATTGCCGAGCAGCAGCACCAGCAGGAGAGTCTGCCAGTGGGCGGCCCCTTCCGGGAGCAGCGGCATGGCCACGCGGATGAGCCCGTAGAGGCCGAACTTCTTGAGGACGCCGGCGTGGAGCATCGAAATCGGCGTCGGCGCCTGGGCATAGGCGGGCGGCGCCCAGGAATGGAAGGGAAAGAGCGAGATGAGGATGCCGAAGCCGATCAGCAGCAGCAGGAAGGTCGAGTTCTGGGCGTCACCGGGGATGGGATTGCCCTCGGTGGTGTTGACGCTCTCGTAGAGGTCGCTGAAGGCGAAGGACTGTCCGCCGCACTGGAAGAAGAGCGCGAGGAGGCCCGCCAGGAGAATGAGACTGCCCACCCCGAGGTAGAGAGTGATGGTCCAGGCGGTCCGCTTGCGGTTTTCCCCGCTGCCGAAGATCCCGATCATGAGGAAGGTCGGGATCAGCGCCAGTTCGTGGAAGGCGTAGAAGAAGAACAGGTCGGTGGACAGGAAGGCGCCCAGGGCCCCGGCCGAGATGAACAGCGAGGAGACGTAGTAGAGTTTCGGGCTGCCCTTGATCCTGCCTTCGGCCGGGCTGGCGAGCACGGCGGCCACGGTCACGATCACGGTGAGCAACACCAGCACCAGGCTGAGTCCATCGACGGCGAAGGCGAGACTCAGCTTCGGGGAAGCGAGCAGTTCGCGGGAACTGGCCATGAAGGAGGGAGTCAGCGTCTCCAGCGTGTTCTCCCCGAATCGAATCGCGACCAGCAGCACCGCGATCACGTTCAAGATCGCCGCGCTCAGCGCCGTGTAGCGGGCCGGCGCACCGATGAGGATCGCCAGCGCCGCGAGCAGGGGCAGGAAAACGATGAATTCGAGGAGTGTCACAACGGGAGAAAGAGCGAAGCGTTTGGGAAAAGCGAAAAGGGAAATCCGTTCGGTCGAATCAGAAAACCAGCAACCAGAGCATGATCACCGCACCGAGGCCGAAGAGGAAGGCGTAGGCCTGCACGTTGCCGGTCTGGAAGGCGCGGAAGATGTAGCCGAGCCCGAGGGCGCCCAAGGCCGGCCCCCTGGTGGTCAGCGGCTGGATGGCGTAGCGGTCGATGGCGTCCAGGGTCAGGCCCACGAAGTCCTGGAAGACCCGCACGATGCCCTGGTAGATATCGTCGAGGTAGAAACGGTTGGCGAAGAGCGGAATGCTGATCGGGTCGCTGTCGCGGCCGGTGTAGAGTTTCCAACCGAAGAAGGCGCCGACCACCAGTCCGGCGAGGGAAAGCAGGCCGGTCGGGGTGAAGAGGTGGAAGGCGACGTGGCCCGAGGCTTTCAGCGGCCCCATGAGAACGGGAGAAAGCAGGGACATGGCGGCCAGCACCGCGAGCGGCACCCACATGATGGCGCCGACCTCCTTGGCGTGCTCGGCGTGATCGGTCCGCGGCTTGCCGAGGAAGGCGACCACGAAGAGGCGGACCATGTAGAAAGGCGTCAGGAAGGCGACGGCGATTCCGAGCGCCCAGGCCACCTTGGCGAAACCGCTCTCGTCGTGCCAGGCGGCCTCGAGGATGGCTTCCTTGGAAAAGAATCCGCTGGTCCCGGGCACCGCGATGAGGGCGGCGGTGCCGATGGCAAAGGTCCAGAAGGTCTTCGGCATCCGGGTCCTCAATCCGCCCATCTTCCAGATGTCCTGCTCGTGATGGCAGGCGTAGATGACGGCACCGGAACCGAGGAAGAGCAGGGCCTTGAACCAGGCGTGGGTGTAGAGGTGGAACATCCCGGCTTCGCTGCCGTGATGAATGCCCTGCGCCATGATCATGTAGCCGAGCTGGGAAAGGGTCGAGTAGGCGAGGACGCGCTTGATGTCGTTCTGCTGCGTGGCCATCAGCGCGGCGACGAAGGCGGTCAGTCCACCCACCAGGGCGATGGCGTGGGCGGCTCCCTCGGCTTCCACCAGCAGGAAGGAAACGCGCGCCAGCATGTAGACACCGGCGGCGACCATGGTGGCGGCGTGGATGAGGGCCGAGACCGGAGTCGGACCTTCCATGGCGTCGGGCAGCCAGACGTGCAGCGGCAGTTGGGCCGATTTCCCGACCGCGCCGCAGAAGACGAGGAGGACCGCGGCATTCAGGAGGCCGGCATTCTCTACCCCACCGACGGCTTTCGCGATCTCGTCGAAATAGATCGAACCGGTGAGCACCCACACCAGCAGGATGCCGATCATGAAGCCGAAATCACCGATGCGGTTGACGAGGAAGGCTTTCTTGGCGGCGTCGGCGGCGGAATCCTTGTTGTACCAGTGACCGATGAGGATGTAGGAGCTGACACCGACCAGTTCCCAGAAGAGGAACATCATCACGAAATTGTCCGCGAGGACGATCCCGGTCATGGAGAACATGAAGAGCGAGAGACCGGCGAAGTAGCGGGCCTTGCCGTCGTCATCCTTCATGTATCCGAGCGAGAACAGGTGCACCAGCATGCCGATGCCGGTGACGATGATCATCATGCCGCGGGCGAGGTCGTCGAACAGCAGACCGATGTTGATGGTCAGGCCCTCCCCGAGATTCAGCCAGGAAAGCGGCTGTGCGGTCGCATCCGCCGGAACGGCCAGGAGAACGAGGGAGAGAACAAAGGTGACGATGACCGAACCCGTCGAGATCAACGCGCTGACGCCCGCCGCCCGGCGCGTGCCGATGAGGATGACCGCGGCCGAAGCGAGCGGCAGCAGCAGGATGAGCCAGGCGATGGTGTTGGCGTCCATGGGTCGGGAAATCGAAAAAGGCGTCGGAAAAGGGGTCGGGGCGCGGCGGGAGCGGTCAGTTCTTCATCGAGACAATCTGGGTCACGTCGATCGTCTGGCGCGCCCGGAAGAGCGCCACGATGATGGCGAGACCGACGGCCACTTCCGCCGCCGCCACGGTAATGATGAAGAAGAGCAGCACCTGGCCGTTGTAGTCGGGCAGGCCGGCTTCGGTGGTGTTGAACCGCGAGAAGGCGACCAGCGTCAGGTTCGCGGCGCTGAGCATCAGCTCCAGGCACATGAAGATCACGATGATGTTTCGCCGGATCAGCACCCCGGCAAAACCGATGGCGAAGAGCGCGCCGCTGATGGCGAGGAAGTGATTCAGTGTCAGTCCGGAGTCCACGAGGTCGAAAAGGGAAGAAAGAGCGGAAAGCGTTGCGCGTTGAAAACGGGGGAGAAAACGGAATTCGGTCGATCGATTGATGGATTACCGCAGTTGGCGCTTGCTGAGCACCACCACCGCGATGGTGGCGACGAGCAACAGCATCCCGATGATCTGCACCGGGAACCAGTAGGTGGTGAAAAGCAGTTCGCCGATCTGGCGCACGTCGGAGTCGGCCTCGGCCATGGCCTTGAGTGGCTTGAGCACCTTGTCGCCTTCCTCGAACCGCTTGAGCACGCCGGACACAACCAGGAGAAGCCCCCCGGCCACGATGA
>JAUIGT010000619.1 GCA_030432615.1 Verrucomicrobiia bacterium | reverse complement strand
TTCCAGCTTTCTCCGACGAAGTTGCAAAAACCGGGGCAACGACGAAAGTAGCGGTTTCCAAAATTACTTAGGAGAACCGTATTTTTTGAAAGCAACCATGCTCAGAGGCACCGACCAGGATCGGCCCGTTTCCCGACGACCCTTGCTTGGCCTGCTGGGCGTGCTGATGGGGATCGTCGCTCTCCTGCCCACCTGCGAGACCGCTCGCAAGGGCACGCTGAACCAGCCGATCGAGCTGTTCCTCCTTGCCGATGCGGCGTCGGACGCGACGCCCGTCCCCTATACCGACGCCACTGGCGCTGTCACCGGGTTTGTGAGCCGGGAACCCGATTTCGTGATCACCCGGCTCGAGGAATTGATTCTCGAAGTGCGCCAGCTCCCGGTGTTCGAGCGTGGACGCATCGTTGGCAAGCAGGCCCATCGATTCGCCACGCTCTATCTCCCCCGCCGGGATCGCAAGGCCCTCGCGGATTTCTCGGAGCGCGCCGTGCATCGCATTCTCCTCGTCCGCATGGCCGGCCAACCGCTCTCGACCCAATTCGTGACGGAACCCCTGTCGCCCGACGAGGCCTTCGTCATCTCCGGACCGGACAGCGAGGAAATGCTCCAGGCCATCCGGATGCTCCAGGCCAGCTACGAGGGCCGTCCCCTGCCCCAGGAGCCGATGCCGCAGAAGTGAGCGCGCCCAATCCCCGGGCCGTCCCTCTGATGACGACTCGGGAGAGTCGCCCCACGATTTTTCTGGTTCACAAGGCCTCCACGGAGATTCGCGAGGAGGAAACCAGGCCCGACTTCGCATCGATCGCCCGCACCTCGTGCGAACCGGGCTCGAGAATGAGCCAGGCGCGGCCGCTCTCTGGATCGGCATCGACTTTCAAGGTCTCGCTTCGCCACTCGATCCGCGCGTTCTCTCCGCCATCGACTTTCAGAGGGAAGCGTTTTCCCCCACCCGGCAGGTCGGCGTCGAGATAGGCGACCGTCCCCGGCATCGGGCTCAGGATCCTGGGCGCCACCCGGGAGACCGGCTCCGTCGCGACGATCGCCAGCCGTTCGCCCGCATCCCTCGCCCACGCGGCGTAGATCGGCGGCAACTTGGCGCGGCCGGCTTCATCGTAGTCGTCGTCGGTTGCGGCGGGCGGCAGGCACTCCGGCCGAAACCATTCCCGGGTCGTGTGACCGGGCGCCCTGGTGAGCCTTCCTTCCACGATCCGTTTTCCGATCACGGGATCGATCTCGGCCTCGACCAGCGTCTCCGGCCGGGCGTACCACGTCGGCTCGACCTTCCGGTGCAGTTCCGCCATCACCGCGTGAAAAATCGGTCCGGCCCCGCTGACACCGGACACGTCCTGCAAGGGCGTGTTCCCGAAATGCCCCACCCAGACTCCGACGGTGTAGGTCGGGGTGAATCCCATGGTCCAGTTGTCGCGGTAATCGGTCGAAGTCCCCGTTTTCGCCGCCACCCGGAACGGCAGCCGCAGGGGAGAGTTCAACCCGAAGGACTCGGCGCGCGCCAGGTTGTCGCTGAGGATGTCGGCGATCAGCCAGCAGGCGTCGCGATCGAAGAGGGTCACGTCGGCCGCCCTACCCTGTTGAGTCAGCCGAAAGGGACGATAGGCGCCAAGCCGGGCGAGACAGGCGTAGGCATTGGTCAACTCGACGAGCCGCACCTCGGCGGTGCCCAGAGTGAGTCCGAGCCCGTACCTCGCCGGGTCCGGATCGAGTCCGGTGAAGCCGAGTGAATCGACCAGGGTCGCATGCAGGCGCTCCGGTCCGCCGATCTCGTCGAGCAGGCGGACGGCGGGAACGTTGAGAGAATTCGCCAGCGCCCGGCGCGGCGTGACCGGCCCGCGGAATCGGCGGTCGTAGTTCACCGGTCGGTAGGCCCCGGTCGGCGTGGGATACTCGACCGGCACATCCGCCAGCACCGTCGCCCCCGATTTCCCGCGCTCCAGGGCCAGCAGGTAGGTGAACGGTTTCAGGGCCGAGCCGGGCGAACGAGGAGTCCAGGCTCCGTTGACCTGTCCGCCGGGCGAACCGAAGAAATCGCGCGAACCGGCCAGGGCGAGAACGTCTCCGCTGGCATTCTCGATCACCACGACCGCCGCCTGGGTGGAAAGCCGGCCACCAACCTGCTGGTCGAGCGCGCGGACCTGGAGGTCGATGCATTCCTCGACGAAATGCTGGAGCTCCAGGTCGAGGGTCGTCTCCGCGCAGACGTCTCCCCCGTCGTCCTCCGCCAATTGCACCAACTCGATGAAATGGGGCGCCTCGAACTCTCCCACCGGACCCGCTTCGACCAGGCGCAACGTCTCCGCCACCGCCGCGGTAAACACCGGTTCGGAAATCCATTCCTCCTCCCGAAGTCTGCCCAGGATGTAATGCTGCCGATCACGCGCCCCCTCGAAGTTGCGGTAGGGATTGAACCGGGTCGGCTTGTTGGGCAGCCCGGCGAGGAAGGCGCTTTCCGCGAGGGAGAGGTCGCCGAGCGGCTTGCCGAAATAGCCCCGCGCCGCCGCGCGACAGCCGGTCAGCTGGTTGCCGTAGGGAAGCCGGTTCAGGTAGGCGGTGAGAATGGCTTCCTTGTCCCAGCTCATCTCCAGCTTCCGCGCGGTGAACATCTCGATCACCTTGGTCCGGAGGTTTCGCGGTCGCGGCGGCGAGCTGATCTTCACCAGTTGCTGGGTCACGGTGGAGGCGCCGGAAACGAACTCGCGGCGAAGGATCGCGTCGCGCACCGCCCGAGCCAAGCCAAGGAAATCGATGCCGCCATGGGAAAAATACCGCGAATCCTCAGCCGCGAGAGTGGCGTCGATCAGTGAGCGAGGGATTTCCTCCAGCGCCGCAGGCTCATCGATGCGGAGATCCTCGTCGGCCAGGAGTCGCCGCAGCGGCCGGCCCTCGCGGTCGAGGTAGGTCACGCCCGGGGCGAAGGCCTCGGGATGGGTGAGCCCCTCCGGCAGCGGGAAGCACGCCGGCACCACGAACATCCCCAGCAGCCAGGCGGCAACGCTCAGGCCGAGGAGGCGTCCGATTCGCGAGAGGCGCGGCGTTTTCATCGAGGGGCGCGAGGTTTCCCGTTCACTTCGAGGCGACACGATCTCGTCCCGGCAGTTTCAGCGGTTCCGCGATGACGCGCACGGTGCCACTGAGCCCGAATCGTTGCGGTTCATACATCGCCTCCACCTTGGCCGGCGGCGCCGTCACCTCGCCGGGCGCCACCACCCGTGCCAGGTACTGGACCGCGTAATCACCGCCGCGATGGAGATAGTCGCAGAAGAAGAGCGCCCGCTCGGTGCGCAGTTCGCGATGGTTGCAGTAGAGCCGCGTCCAGTCGCCCTTGAACGCGTGCTGACGCACGCCTTTCTGCGTTTCGAAGTTCGGATTCACCGCCTCGAAGACGGACGGAAGCGGATCGTCGATGGCGAGGTAGTGGAAGCGCTCCTCGTTCTCGGGAATACTCAGGTGCAGCGTGACTAGGACC
>JAUIGT010000618.1 GCA_030432615.1 Verrucomicrobiia bacterium | reverse complement strand
GGCATGAATGCCTGAGTCCGGATCGATTTCAGGGCGAAGCGTGAACGGGGCGCGATCCAGCATCGCGAGGAGTTCAGACAGAGGTGAGGGGAACGACCCGACCTGGTCCGGAACCCATTTCGCGAGGCGGGCTTTCTCCCTCCTGAAATCCCTTTCATTTCTCCAGATCATCCTGCCGGGTTGGTCTGAGCGGTCTCCGGTGATTCAGACGGGCCCCTCCGCTGGACGCGGCTCGCGGATTGGCAAGGAAGCTGGTGGTCCCGGTCAGTCAGGGGCGCGTTCACCACGCTCGGTGGGTGGGTAGCCGATCCGGAGGTTTCATACCGAATTCCAATAACCTCTGGACGATTGATTGAAATGGCAAAAAGGATCCCAGCCTTCGGTTGATTTTTGTGATGCGACCCTTCGCCTCCCGGATGCTTCGTTCCACCTCGGTCAGGTAGCTCGCTACCTTCCCTCAGCGCGCCTCGCCCCGAGAACCGAAGGTCTCGCAAATCGTCCAGATCTTATTTGGATCCGGTATCATACCAAATCCAAGAAATCACCTGACGATTCAAGGAAGACAAGAAAGGGGATTCAGCCTTCGGCGTTTCTCGGAGATTCAGGTCGGTTCTCCCCGGTTGCTTCGTTACTCGTCGGTTGCGATGCCCGCATCGCGTCCTCCTCGTGCCTCGCCCCGAGAAAAACCGCCTCCGAAAATCGTCAGGTTTTTTCTCGGAAGTGGTATCCCTCACCGAGGGCGCCCCTCATCACGGCCTTCAATCGCGATCGGGGTGGAAACTTGAAAACTTGTACCGGTTATGCAACAAATGAAACCCATGTCCAAGTTTCCGCCCGCCCTGTCCAGAGTGTCGTCCGATTCGGTTCGACCGGATATCCGAGATCGGCGCGATCTCGAGGTCATCGTCGATGACTTCTACGCTCGCGTTCGCGAGGATGAACTCTTGGGATTCATCTTCGACAAGGTCGCCAAGGTGGATTGGTCGAGTCACCTGCCCCGGATCGTGGATTTCTGGGAAACCGCCTTGTTTCGATCGGGGACCTATCGTGGGAATCCCTTGCAGCGGCATCTCCTGCTGAGCCTGCGCACCGACATGAGTTGGAAACGATTCCAGCGTTGGCTCGATCTGTTTTTCGATACGGTTGATCGGCATTACGCGGGGGACCGGTCCGAGCACCTCAAGCGCCTGGCCGAAGACATGGCTCGGGTTCTTTCGCGCCGCATCGAGTCACTGGAGGACGAGGAGTAGAGACCAGCCACGCTCGCGAAATCGTCTTCGACTGGAATCCGTCGCCCCGGGATTCGGAACGACTCTCTATAATTACCATAATAAAAGATTGCGTTTAGCCGCGGGGCGCACTAGGTCTGGAAACCGTCCGCATTGTCTTGTCCTCACGGAGCAATCGAGGACGCGGCGTCGATCCGGATCGTCTCAAGCTTCTGCCTGTTGGAACCGTGAACCATGAAATTCGAAGTCTTTACCGTATGTGAAAAAGCGATTGCCCCGGAAGCCTGCCTGACGATCATCGGCATCTTCGACACCCTGCAAACTCCCGTGGTTCCGGTCGTCCGGAGTTTTTGTCTGGCGGTGCGGCTTCGCTCCGACTTTCTCGATCGATCGAGTCCGTATCGGTTTTCTATCGCGATCATCGATGCGGATGGCAAGCCGGTCGTGTCCAAGATCGAGGGCACACTGGGTCCGGCGAACGGAGGCTCGGACATGGCGGTCAACCTCGTGATTTCCTTCGACCGGATCGAGTTCCGGGATTTCGGTCCCCACGAACTGATCATGCACATCGAGGGCGAGCGCCGGATGTCGGCGCCGATCCACGTGAAGCGGAAGCGGGATGTCCGCTCGGGGGAGTAACGTTTTGATCGGGGACGGGACGCCTGGCGAGAAAACGGAGCGTTGGCCCGGCCGGAGCGTTTCACGGTCGACTCGGTTGGCATCCGTTCCGGCGAGAAAACAGCGCCGCCGGAGCCGAATCCACAGGGGGAACCGTGAACTGATTGCGACTCCGGCGGCTCGGTCCAGGGGGACCGTAGGCTGTCATCATGTCCAAACCGCTTCCGGTTTGGCAAGGGCAAATTCCCACGCAGCGGGAAGCCCCTGGCAAAACGAACGGATTAGTCACCACTCCCGGGTGAACCCGCGGTGGCGGCACCGGAGCCGAGATTCAGACCGATCCCGTTGGTGGCTGAAGAACTGCCGGAACCGATGGCGCCGGAGAGTCCGTTGGTGGCCGTGGAATCGCCGCTCCCGGCGACCGCGGATAGTCCATCGGCTGCGGTGGTGGAGCCTTGTCCCACTGTTGCTGCGATGCCCTCGCTGGCGGTGGCTTCGCCGGAACCGGCCACGATTTCGAGCCCGTTGCCACTTTCGTCGATACCGGTTGAATCATCCGCCCAAGCGAGTCCAGAGGTGTCGCCGCCCGAGCGTACACCATTTTCGAGAGAGGCATCGATGCCGAGGAGTCCGATGGCCAACTCACCTTCCTCGGCAGTGACCTCGTCGGAAAGGACATTCAACGCCAGTCCGCCCGATGCGGTGGCGGAACCGGAGCCCAGATTGACGGCCAGTCCACCGCTGGGCGCGCCTGAAAGCGGTGGCGGAGGAGGTTCGTCGGGAGGCGGAGAAGGCGGCGGGGAGGAGGTCGGGGTGCCGAGGGGAATCTGGGTCGGCCCCTGGGAACGTTCCGGCAGCCGATCCCGGTAGTCCCAGATCCAGTTGCTCTCACGCGCATACCGAACCAGGGAAGGATCGCGCGATCCATCGACCCCGAAATCGACCTGAGCGAGGTCGGGATTGAGCCAGAACTCCTCGATACCCGGCACCGGTTCGGTGGTGATCTCGAAGCGGAAGTTGTCCGCGTCCCAGCGCACTCGTTCTACCGCGCTTTCCGTTTCCGCCAGCGATAGTCGGCGAAGACTGATCCGGGGATCGATGACGCTTTCCTGTCCGACTCCTACATGGACCTCGCTCTCTTGCTCGGGTCTTCGCTGTTTCAACTGGAGGATAACGGCATCGACGTTACCGGGATCCCTGAAGTGTCCTCCGTTGGCGAGGAAAATGGAGACGGCGCGATTGAGCAGACCAATGTCGCTCACGAGTTTCTGGTGGCGGGCGGACTGGCGTAGAGACGAGAACACCTCCACGGAGACCGACGATAGAATCGCGATCACCGACAATCCCAGGAGGGTTTCAATCTGTGACAATGCAGTGCGCCCATGTCGTTTGGCTGGAGACATGGTTTTGGTTCCTTGGTGAATATTATGGAAATTATAGAACGGGCCAGCAAGGACTTTTGCGAAGCTGGTCATCGACTGCTCCTTCGAAAAACCTTCGGTCTTGGTTTTCCGAAATATCCGGAGCTCCTGCTCAACCCCTTGAAACTGGTAGGACGACAGGAGGCATGAATCCTCCTTGGAATGGGGAGATCGAGTTTTGTCGGGCACGGTGATTCCCGAATCCCGCGTCGGGTGC
>JAUIGT010000617.1 GCA_030432615.1 Verrucomicrobiia bacterium | reverse complement strand
TTCGATTCTTCTCCGCCATCGCGCTCGGAAACCTCGGCATTCCCGATTCGGCTCAGCCGATCCTCGCGATGCTCGAGACCGTGAAACCCGAGCAGACCTACCTGCGTCACGCCGGGATCGTCGGTCTCACCGGTTGCGCGGAAACCGCGATGCTCGCCGGCCTCGCCGATCACGACAGCGAACTGGTGCGCGCCTCGGCGGTGGTGGCGCTGCGTCGCCGGCTCGATCCCGCGGTGGCCGTTTTCCTCGATGACCGGTCCGCCTGGGTCGCGGCCGAAGCGGCGCGGGCGATCCACGACGACAGCCTGATCACCCGCGCCCTGCCGGCCCTGGCGGAGACGCTGGAGACGACGAAGCATCGCGACAACGCCCCGCTGATCGAGCGCGCCATCAACGCGAATTTCCGCCTCGGGAAAGACGAGAACCTCGCCCGCATCGCGGCTTTCGCCGGCTTCGGCGAGGTGAGGGACGAGTTCCGGTTCGAGGCCTTCGATGCCTTGGAAAAAAGCCTCGACCCGCCGGTGCTCGATCGCGTCGTCGGCCGCAATCGGCCGGTGGAAGCACGCGACCCCAAGCTGGTGGCACTGGCCCTGGCGCCGCAGCTGGAACTCCTGCTGGTCGATGACAACCAGGAGATTCAACGCCGCACCATGGCCCTGGCCGGTGAACTGGGCATGAAGATTCCCGCCGCCCTGCTGGCGTCCGTTTTCGAGAACCAGGGCAGCCCGGAAGGATTGCGCGCGCAGGCCCTGCGCTCCTTGGCGACGGAGAAATACGAGGGGCTCGGCGCCCTGGTGGAGGCGGCCTTCGGGGAGAAATCCGCCACCCTCCAGATCGCCGCGCTCGACGTGCTGGCGGCGACGAACCCGGATTCGGCGCGCGAGAAGATCGCCGACCTGCTTTCGGCGGATTCATCGTCGCCCATCCCGGTGAAGCAGCGCGCCGTGGGCCTGTTGCCGACGGTGAAAGGCGGCTCCCTTCTCGCGGCGCAGCTTTCGGATTGGAAAAACGCTCCCGCCGGCCTGCAGCTCGATCTCGTCGAAGCCGCCACCGGCCCGGATTTCGCCGACGACACCGAGGTCGCCGCCGCCTGGGCGAAGGTGAACGAGGAGCTGACCCGGCTCGCCGCGACCGACCCGATGGCCGCTTTTTCCCTGTGCCTGGAGGGCGGTGATCCGGCCATCGGCGAGAACATCGTTCGCAACAACGTCACCGCCCAGTGCATGGCCTGCCACAAGCTCGAGGACGGCAAGGGCAGCACCGTGGGACCGAACCTGAAATCGGTCGGCCTGAAGAAGGGCGGTCGCGAGTACCTCCTCGAGTCGATGGTCAATCCGCAGGCGGTCATCGTGGACGGCTACGGCATGATCACCCTGACCCTGAACAACGGCGACACCGTCGCCGGCCAGTTCCGGAGCGAGAAGAAAGGCGTGATCGAACTGCGCGATCCCGAGGGGAAGGTCACCAAGGTGAAGGCCGCCGACGTCAAGGATCGCAGCCCCGTCATCTCCACCATGCCGCCCGTGGCCGCCATCCTCTCCAAGCGCGAGGTGCGCGATGTGATCGCTTACTTGGCGACGTTGCGAGCGGAGAAGTGAAGCACCAACATTTCGGTGTCTTTTTTGAGGTGTGCCATGAGTTCGAATGGCAAAACGCTTACTACTTGTGATCGAACAAATTCTTGAGGCCCAATTGTTGGAAGTAGAGGACGTAGAAGGTCTTTCTTCGTTGTTGAAGAAATTCCTGGAATCCGGCTGCTATGTTTGGACTGAGAAGAATGGGGATGAGATTCTGTTACAAGGCCGTGCTGAGGTTGGCCGTATCGGAAATCTCAAAATCTCGATCTATGCTGACGAACATCCGCCACCGCATTTTCATGTTCGTGCGACGGATTTTAATGCGACATTCGCGATTGATGACTGTCGACTCTTAACTGGGAACATCGATCGCAAGAATCGGAAGCTCATTGAGGTATGGCACCAAAGAGCCCGCCACAAGATCATTGAGTTTTGGAACCATTCGCGCCCAGCGGATTGCCCAGTGGGGCCAATATTGGAAGACGAGGGGAAATAGAACCTTTCTGAGCTTAGAGCGAGAGATTGACTAAGACCTCCCCGATCACCTGTGGGTACAATCGGTGCTCCTCTTCCTGGATCCGCGCGTGGAGCGTCTCCGCGTCGTCGCCGGGCAGGATCGGCACCCTGGCCTGACCGAGGATCTTCCCGGTATCGACGCCGGCGTCGACGAGGTGGACGGTGCAGCCGGTTTCGCTGTCGCCACTCTCGAGGGCCTGGCGCCAGGCGCCGAGGCCGGGGTACTTGGGGAGCAGGGACGGGTGGATGTTGAGGATGCGTCCTGAAAAGGCGGTGAGCAGGGGAGCGCGCACGATGCGCATGAATCCCGCGAGGACCACGAGATCGACGGAGGCGGCCTCGAGGCGATCGACGATTTCCTTCAACGCGGCGTCACCGAGGCGACCGCCTTTTTCCGATCCGGGCTCGATGTGAATGGCGGGAATCTCGCGTTCGCGGGCGAGCTGGAGAATGCGGGCGTCGGCGACGTCGCTGATCACGAGCGCGATCTCGGCCTCCAGGGTGCCGGCGTCGATGGCGTCGGCGATCGCTTCGAAATTGCTGCCGCGACCGGAGCCCAGCACGGCGAGACGCGGGCCTTTCCGGGTCGCCGTTCCGCCGTTCTCGTCGTTCTGCACTTTTTTCAGGGTGGCGCTGGTCGATTTGCCGGGCACCAGCGAGAGAATGCGGATCTCGGTGCCGGCCGCGTCGAGGGCCGCCTTTTCCTCGGCATTGAGCGACTCCGGCGTGTAGTCGCCGCCCTTGGCGTAGAGATGGGGACGAATCGCCTCGATGACCCGGGTGGCGCGCTTTTCGTCGAAGACGACGACGCGATCGACACATTCCAGCGCGCGGAGAATCTCGGCCCGGTCCTCGGCGGTGTTCACGGGGCGGCCCTCGCCTTTCAGCTCGCGGACGGAGGCGTCGCCGTTGAGGGCGACCACGAGGGCGTCGCCGAGCGTCCGGGCTTCGCGGAGGTAGCGAACGTGGCCGACGTGGAGCAGGTCGAAACAGCCGTTGGTGAAGACCAGTTTTTTTCCCGCGCGATCGAGTTCGTCCCGCCACGCGGCGACGGCTTCGGTGTCTGAAATAAAGCTAGATTCCATCCGTTCCCGTGTGATTGATAGACCAGTCGTACCGATCCTGCACCCTCAAACCTTTCCGCCCCCATGCACGACCCGAGAATCGATCAGCTGGCCCGCCAACTCGTCCGCTACTCCACCAAAGTGAAACGCGGTGACAATGTCCTCATCGACGTCTACGACGTGCCCGAGGAAGTGGCCATCGCCCTGATTCGCGAGGTCCGGCTGGTGCGCGCCAAGCCCTACGTCAACGTCCACCAGTCCCGCATCGCCCGCGAGATGGGGGTGGGCGCGACCGAGGAGCAGTACGAGACCATTTCCAAGCATGCCCTCCAGCAG
>JAUIGT010000048.1 GCA_030432615.1 Verrucomicrobiia bacterium | reverse complement strand
CGCTCGGAACGTTTCCTCACCGCCACGGCGACACCGGACGATCCCACCGCCACCTCGTCCGAGATCTGGAACCTTCTCGGCCAGGCCCGGATGAAACTGGAGCGCTTCGCGGACGCCATCGATCCGCTCCAGCACTACCTCTCCATGACCCAGCGTCCCACCCTGCGCGCCCAGGCGCAGCTGGACCTGGGCCAGGCCTACCTGGAGACGAAGCAGTACGAGGAGGCCCTCGCCAGCGCCCGAGAATCTCTCAGCTCGCTCAAGGAAGGCCGCACCAACGCCGAGGCCCGCCTTCTCGTCGGCGACATCTCCATGGCCCAGGGAGATCCCGCTGCCGCGGGACGGGAATACCTCGTGGTCAGCCAGATCTTCGTCGATCCCGAGATCACCCCGCTGGCCCTGAGCAAGGCCATCAAGGCCTTCCGGCAGGCCGGCGACGAGGCCCAGGCCGAGAAGCTGGCGGCCCAGTTGGCGAAGGACTTTCCCGACTACCAGCCGTGACGAGGCAGAACGGGTCTGCCGGCCCGTTCCTACGCCGATCCCGCCTCTCTGAACGGGCCTGGAGACCCGTTCAACATTTCCGCGGCCGGCGCGAGCTGCTCACTTTTTCGTTCCCTTCGGCCGCGGCTTGCGGGGCTTCCAGTTGTCGTTGGGCGTGTGGCCGGCCTCCAGGTAGTCGATCGCCCTGGCCACGATCTGCGGATGCGCGGCGGCGACGTTGTTCTCCTCGCCGAGATCCTTCGAGAGATCGTAGAGTTCCACCTCGCCCTCGAACATCGGTTGGCGGATCGCCTTCCAATCGCCGAAACGCACCGCCTGCTTGCCGGCGCCCTCGTAGAATTCCCAGTAGAGCGCCTCGTGATCGCGCTGATTGCGGGATTTCCCCAGCAAGGTGGGCAGGAAACTGATCGACTGGGTGTTCTCCGGCGTCTCCACGCCGGCGAGTTCGCAGGCCGTGGCCATGAAATCGCCGAAGTAGGCGACATGATCGGATGCGCTGCCGGCCTCGATTTTCCCCGGCCACCAGGCGATCGTGGGCACGCGAATGCCGCCCTCGTAGAGATCGCGCTTCATGCCCTTGAGCGGACCGTTGGCGTCGAAGAACTCGGGATCGTTGCCCCCCTCCCGGTGATGCCCGTTGTCGGAGGTGAAGAGCACCAGCGTGTTCTCGGCGACTCCCTTCTCCTTCAGCTTTTCGATGATGCGGGCGACATCGGCATCCATCCGGGTGACCATGGCCGCCTGTCCCTTGTTGGGTTCGGTCCAGTCCTTGTCGGCGTAGATGCCGTGGTCGGGAACCTCCTGCCCGTTGCCGGTGCCGCGGGTGCCCTCGTTGTTGGCGTGGGGAATCGTCAGCGCGAGGTAGAGAAAGAAGGGGGACTCGCCACCGGCCTTCTCGTCGAGCCACTGCAGCGCTTCCGCCGCGATGAGGTCGTGGGAATACTCGATGCGTCCCTCCGGGTGCGCCCAACCGGCGCCGTCGTCGGGCGCGCCGTCGGCCACGCGCTTGGCTTCCCACTCGGAAGACACGACGTTCTTGAGCGGCACGGTGTCCTCGTTCCGCACCAGGAAAGTCGGGTAGTAGTTGTGGGCGTGGCGCTGGTTGAGGTAGCCGTAGAAATAGTCGAAGCCCTGCCGGTTCGGGTGACCGGTGCTGCCGATCTCGCCGAGCCCCCACTTGCCCACCAGGGCGGTCGCGTAGCCGGCTTCCTTCAGTTTTTCCGCCACGGTGACATCCTCGGGACGCAGGGTCTGGGGATCGCGGTTGCTGGCACCCGCGTTGCCCCGCACCCAGGTGTGACCGGTGTCCTGGCCGGTCATGAGCACGCTCCTCGACGGGGCGCAGACCGTGGAACCGGCGTAGAAATCCGTGAGCTTCATTCCTTCGGCCGCCAGCTGGTCGAGGTTCGGCGTCTTGATCTTTTCCTGGCCGAAGCAGCCGAGGTCACCGTAACCGAGATCGTCGGCGAGAATGAAGACGATGTTCGGCTTTTCCGCCGCAGAAGCGGAAACGAACGGAAGTCCGGCGATGACGCCGGCGAGCAGGAGCAGGGGGAGCGTTTTCCTCATGCCTGCACTCCTAGTGCGAATCGATCCGCTCCGCAAGACACGCACCGCCATCGCGCGCTTGCCGCCCACCGGGCGATCCCCGACAATCGCGGTCATGTTTTCTCCTCGTTCTTTTCCCCGTTCAACCGGGTCGAGTCCACGACTCAACCCTCTTGGTTTGCTGGTCGCCGCCACCTGTTTCCTCGGTGCAATCTCCCTCTCCGCCGCCCGGGATCGCCCCAACCTGGTCGTCATCATGGCCGACGATATCGGGTTCGAGAACCTGTCCTGCTACGGCTCCGAGGTCTACGAGACACCGCACCTCGACGCCCTCGCCGCCAGCGGCATGCGCTTCGATCACGCCCATTCCCAACCCATCTGCACGCCGTCCCGCGTCCAGATCATGACCGGGATCTACAACAACCGGAACTACATCCACTTCGGCCTCCTCGATCCCGAGGCGGTCACCTTCGCCAACACGCTGCGCGATGCCGGCTACCGCACCGTCATCGGAGGCAAGTGGCAGCTCGAGGGCGGCTACGGGGGCGTCAAGAACTTCGGCTTCGACCGTCACTGCCTCTGGCAACTGAACCGCAAACCGAGCCGCTATCCCAATCCCGGGCTCGAGATCGACGGGGAGCAGAAGGACTTCAAGAACGGCGAGTTCGGTCCCGACATCGTCAACGCCTACCTCTGCGATTTTCTCGAGGAACAGAAGGGCAGCGACGAGCCGTTCTTCGTCTACTACCCGATGATCCTGCCCCACTGGCCCTTCGTCCCGACCCCGGATCATCCCGACTGGGATCCCACCATGTGGCGCGACGCCACCCGCGAACCCGGTGGCTACCGCAACCAGAAATACTGGGACGCCTTCGTTCGCTACACCGACAAGATGGTGGGCCAGCTGATCGCCAAGCTGGAGGAAACCGGTCAGCGGGACGACACGCTTGTCATCTGGACCGGCGACAACGGCACCTACACCGACATCGTTTCCGAGTTCCGCGGCAAGCCCTACCGTGGGGGCAAAGGCAGCCCGAAGGACAACGGCACCCATGTCGGCTTCATCGCCAGCTGGCCCGGCGTCATCGAACCCGGCCAGGTGAGCGACGCCCTCGTCGATTTCTCCGATGTCTTTCCCACCCTCACCGAAGCCGCCGGCGTGGCCGCTCCCGAAGGACTCGACGGCGTCAGCCTGGTGCCGGTCTTCGAGGGACGCCCGGAGGATCGGAAGAAGGACGCCATCTACTGCTGGTATCACCGCGACGGCGTCCGCGACCAGGCCAGCCAGCACGCTCGCGATCAGCGTCACAAGCTCTACGCGACCGGGAAATTCTACGACACCGTCGCCGATCCCGAGGAGAAGCACGACCTCGCCGCCGACGGCGTGCCCGCTTCGCTGCAGGCGGTTCACGCGAAGCTGAAGGCCGTGCTCGATCCCCAGGTGGCCATCACCGCGGCCGCCGATCCGGTGCAGGAGGAAAAGCAACGCCAGCGCGGCAAGGGCGCGGGAAAAAAGAAACCCGCAGCCAAGGGCAAGAAGTGAAGTGAACCGATCGATCCGCCCTTCCCCGCCACCTCCACCGCCATGAACGCCCGCCTTCTCTCCCCCGCCCTCGCCGCCGCCGCCCTGTTCGCCGCATCGGCCGCCTCCCTTCCCGCCGCCTCCGAACCGGATCTGGGCGGGGTCACCGAGAAGCACGTCATGATCCCGATGCGGGACGGTGTCCACCTTTCCGCCTGGCTCTACTTCCCCGAGGGCGACGGCCCCTGGCCACCGATTTTCGAGCAGCGCTATGCGTCGCTGCGCGGCACGAGCACCCGGGAAGCGGCCGCCCGGCTGGCCCGCGGCGGCTATGTCGTAGCCATGGTGAATTTTCGCGGCACCCACGAATCGGAGGGCCGCTGGGTCGGCTACCGCGCCCTCCAGTGGGGCGAGAAGCGGGACGGCTACGACGTCTGCGAATGGCTCGCCGCCCAGCCATGGAGCACCGGGAAAGTCGGCACCTTCGGCAGTTCCCAGGGCGGCTACGCGCAGAACTACCTCGCCGTCACCCGGCCGCCCAGCCTCGCCTGCCAGTACATGGTCGATACCGGTCTCAGCCTTTTCCACGAGGGCTACCGCATCGGCGGCACCACCCGCCCGAACCGCTTCCTCGGCCTCGGGGACAATTGCGCCAACCCGCGGGACAACCTCGACCTGCTCGCGGAATGGTTTGCCCACCCCCACTACGATGCCTACTGGCAGGCGGAAGACTGCACCCGGCATTTCGACCGCATGAACGTCCCCTGTTTCACCATCGGCAGCTGGTACGACTTCATGAACCAGGGCTCGATCGCCAGCTTCGTCGGCCGGCAACACCGGGGCGGAGAGAATTCCCGCGGCAACCAGTGGCTCCTGATCGGTCCGTGGCTGCATGGACGCAGCAACAAGGGAACGAAGGTGGGCGACCTCCAGTATCCGGAAAACGCCGCGTGGCCGGTCGATGAGCACATGCTCCGGTGGTTCGATCACTGGCTCAAGGGGATCGACAACGGGATCACCGCCGCGCCGACTGTTCGCTACTACGTCATGGGAGCGGTGGACGAGAAAGGCGCTCCCGGAAACACCTGGCGCGAGTCGAAGGACTGGCCACCGGCGGCGGAAACGAAACCGCTCTACCTGCATGCGGAGGGCGGACTGTCGCCCGAAAAGCCCGATGCCGGGGAGAATTCCGCCACCTCCTGGAAGAGCGATCCGCATCACCCGATGGAAATACCGGGCCGCTCCTTCCCCGGTGCCCGGGACGCGCGCGCGTTCGAGTCGCAGGCGGAGGTGCGCACCTTCACCACCGCCCCTCTCGCCGAGCCGGTCGAATGGACGGGCCGGGTCGAAGCCGAGCTGTTCCTCTCGTCCACGGCTCCCGACACCGATGTGATCGTGCGGGTCAGCGATGTCTATCCGGACGGACGATCCATTCTCCTGGTCGACTACCCGTGGCGCCTGCGCTACCGCAACGGCTTCGACCACGAGGAACTGATGGAACCCGGAAAGGTCTACCCGGTGAAATTTCCGGTCGGCTGGATGAGCCAGGTTTTCGCCCGGGGACACCGCATCCGGGTCACCATCGCCAGCACCGGGGCCCCGCTCTACGAGCCGAATCCGCAGAACGGTGCGCCGCTGACACTCGAGTTTCCCGACGATGCCGTCGTCGCGACCAACGCCGTGCACCACTCCGCGCGGCACGCTTCGCGCATCCTGGCGCCGGTGAGGGAAGCGAACCCCTGAGGTGAATCCCCCTCCTTTCGCGCGGCCGGTTTCGCAGTTCCCGCAAGCAATGCCTCTTGACTCCGCGCGGCGCTTCTCTTTGATAGCTCCGGGGTCCGTGACGGGCTCTCCGACACGAAACACCAGACATGCAAGCACAGGCAACCGATTCGGGTTCGAGCCTTCGGGAACGGGTCCGCGAATTCATCCGCACCGAGATTCTCGATTCGCCCGACGAGCCGCTGGAGGACAGCACCCCGCTCATCTCGGACGGCTACATGAACTCGCTGTCCACCCTCAAGCTGGTCTCTTTCCTCGAGGAAAACTTCGATGTCCAGCTCGCCGCGCACGAGGTCAGCGTGGAATACCTCGACACCATCGACCAGATCGTCGCCACCGTGGAGGAGAAACGCGGCGCCTGAACGAACCAACGGCCGCTCGCCCCGCCCGCCCAGCTCAGCTCAACCCATGTCCGACGCCCCCAGTCTCCAGGCGCGCCTGCGTCAGCGGCTCGACCACGCGCCCGACCGCCGCGCCATTGCTTTCATCGACAGCCGCGGCGATTTCGAGTGGCTGCGCTTCGACGATTTCTTCGAGGAGGCCGCCCGCTGCGGCCATGCCCTCGCCGAGAAAGGCGTGGGGCCCGGTGATTCCTGCGTCTTCGTACTTTCCTCCGACCGCGCCTGCGCCGCCACCGTGCTCGGGTCCCTGCTCATCGGGGCCGCGCCCACCCTCTGCGCTCCCCCGGTGGTGCGGGGACTGCATTCCAATCTACCCGAGGTGGTGGGTCACGTGGCCGGAAAGACCGGCGCGCGCCTGATCGTCCTCGGCGACGAGAGCGCCTCGCTGGCCCCGCCGCTGGAGGAATCCGGATTTTCCCTCGCCCAGGTCGGTGACCTCGTCGCGTCCGGCGACGCCGCCGCAGCCCCGCTCGCCGATCCCGCCGCCGATGACATCGCCGCCATGCAGCTGACCTCCGGCACCACCGGGCTGCCCAAGGTCTGCGTCTGGAAACAGCACCGCGTCCTCGCCTCCCTCGACGGCATGGTCGCCGCGATGGAACTGGGGGAAAACGACACTTTCGTCAACTGGACCCCGCTCTATCACGACATGGGGCTGGTGAACAACTTCCTCCTCTGCCTGGTCCACGGCATCCCGCTCGGCTGGCTGCAGGCCTCCGATTTCGTAAAGCGGCCCGCCGCCTGGCTTCGTGCCGTGCACGACACCGGCGCCACCACCACCTGGTCGCCGAATTTCGGCTTCGCCATGACCGCGCAACGGGTCACCGACGAGGAGATGGAAGGCGTCCGCCTCGATCACGTCCGCGGTTTCTGGAACGCCGCCGAGCGCATCCACGCGGAATCGATCCTCCAGTTCCGCGAACGCTTTCGCTCCTTCGGCCTCGCCGAGCATGCCGTGAAGACCAACTTCGGCTGCGCGGAAAACGTCGGCGGCGCCACCTTCAGTTCGGTCTCGGAACCGCCCGTGATCGAGCGCGTCGATCGCCGCGTCCTCCATGACGAGGGCATCGCCCGGGTGGTCCCGGATGACGACGGGGAAACCGACACCGTGCTCATCGTCAGCACCGGCGCACCCTACCCCGGCATGACCATCCGCATCGTGGGCGACGACGGGGAGGCTCTGCCCGAGGGCCATGTCGGCGCGGTCGCGCTCGACACGCCGTCGCGCATGGTCGGCTACCTCGATGAACCGGAGGAAACCGCCGCAGCCGTCCGCGGGGAGGAATTGTTCACCGGCGATGTCGGCTACGTCCGCAACGGCGAACTCTTCTGGACCGGGCGCGTCCGGGAGCGCATCAATCTCAACGGCAAGAAATACGATCCCAGCGACTTCGAGGGTGTGCTCTTCGAGGTCGAGGGCTTGCGCGAAGGCTGTTTCGCCGCTTTCGGCATCGACGACGCCGCGATCGGTTCCCAGCGACTCGTCATCGTCAGCGAGGTCCGCGACCGCACCGAGCGCAGCCACGACGAGATCCTTCGCGACGTCCGCCGCAAGCTCGCCACCCGCATGAACGTCTCCGTCAGCGAGATCCTCCTGCTTCCCCAGGCGGCCATGTCGAAGACCTCGAGCGGCAAACGCCGGCACCGGTTCTACCGCGAACTGCATCTCGCCGGAGGCCTCGAGCCGGTGGCTTCCTGGCGCGAATCCTGAACGCCGAGACGCGGCCACGAAAAAGCCCGATGAGATCGGGTCCCATCGGGCGATTCGAAGGGCGCTGCCGATTTCCCGGAGGAAACCGTCCGCGCCGAGTGGCTCGGGCTCAGGAAGCTTCGACGACGGAGTCGGCCTTCTTGTGCTCGCTGACGACCTTCACCGACTTGCCGACGAGATCGGCGAGATCGATTTTCTTGCCGTCCTTGCCCTTGGCTTCGGTCTTGGGCGTCGCCGTGATCTTGGCGGTCTTGCCGTCGCCGAGATCGACCACGAGGGCCTTGGTGTCGGCGTCGAAGCTGGTCAGCTTGCCTTCGTCGGTGACTTTCTTGCCGCAACCGGCATAGGCGGAGCCGGCGGCGAGACCGACGACGGCGAGGAGTGCGAGGAATTTCTTCATGGTTCGATGGATTAGGGATTCGGCGTCCGAAGCTCCCTACCGAGGGAACGGAACGCCACACCGGAATAAGAACCTTTTCTTCCACCAAAGTCGATCCCAATTTTTCCCTTCTCCCGGACTGGATTTCCCCCCCGAAGCTCCGCTAGAATCCCAGGGTCATGAAACGCCTCCCGCTCCGCCTCCTTCTGCCGATCCTCGTTCTCGGCCTGGCCCGCTTCGCCGCGGCGCACCCGATTCCCGATATCCCGGTGCGTTCCTATTTCGAGGCGGGCGGTGAAGCCCGCATCGAGATCGAGATCGATCTCCGGTGTTTTTCCGAGGACCCGGAAAACGAACCCTACCTCCTGAACTGGGTCCTCCAAGAAATGACGCCGGAGGAAAGGGCCGAATACGAGAACAAGGCGACGGCTTTCGTCTCGAAATCGGTCGCCCTTTTCCTCGATCCGGAGGGACGGGCGAAACCCGAGTTCCAGTGGTCCTTCACCAGTCATCGCGGCGAGAAACTCGCCGCCAAGGACGATCCCGTGATGCTGACCGGAGTCTGGAAAACCCGGCTGAAACAACCGGCCGAGGCGACCTACTGGATCGAAGCCCTTCCGGAAGGGGAACTCAGTATCCTCTTTCTCAATCACCTCAACGACGAGGCCGTTCCCCGATTCCAGGTGCTGTTCCCCGGGGAGAAAAGCTATCGCCTCAGCCTTTCTCCGACAGCCAAGACGGCGGCCGGCAAAGGGTGACCTCGTCCGCCGGCGTCAGGCCTTCCCCGCCACGAAGTGGTGGTGGAGAATCTGGACGCAGAGCAGGTGATTGAGGAGCGTGTCCTTGCGGGTCAGGGAAACGGCGTCGGTGTCGTTGCGCCAACCGTCGAGAAACCCGGTGACCCGGGCGGGATCGAGCAGGCCCGCGTCGCCGACCGTCTTCTCGTTGAGGAACTGATCCACGAGGGCTTCCACCCGCGCCTTCTTGGCCTCGTCGGTATGGGCCGGTGGCGCCATGAAGGCGAACTTCTCCCGCTTGTAGAGCACCTCGGGCAGGACGCCGCGCACGGCTTCGCGCAGCACCCATTTCTCGATGTTGCCCTTGATCCGGAGACTGGGCGGCACGTGAACGGCGGCCTCGGCGACATGGTGATCGAGGAAGGCGGGGCGCGATTCCATGGAGTTGGCCATGTCGACACGGTCACCGCCCCAATTGAGGATCTGGCCCTCCAACTGGCACTTGCTCCAGGTGTACTGGGCGCGGTCGAGGGGATGACGCCCCTCCAGCATGTCGCCATCGACCCCCTCGGCGATGGCCCCGATGGGATCGTAGTCGGCGAGTTCCTCGCGCAGGCCCTCGGACAGCAGCGGCCGCGCGATGTCGAGCGTCGCCATCCATGGCTGGATCCATGACGGGGTGAATCCGCAGAGCGCGTCCCAGGCCGGGTGCGTCAGTTGGTCGTCGGCGAGGATGGCGCCCTTGAAGAGCTTGTTCGACTTGTCGAGCGCGGCCTGGAACTCCGCGCGGACCTCGTCGGTCTCGTGCGACATGCCGTGGAGGAACATGTCGCGCTTGAAGGCCGGGTAACCGCCGAAGAGTTCATCGGATCCCTCGCCGGTGATGACGGTCTTGTAGCCGCACTCGTTCACCCGTTTCGACATCAGGTACTTGGCGACCCCGAGCGTGTTGTAGAAGCTGCGCTCGGCGAACCAGACCGTCTTCACGAAGTTGTCCCCGTAGAGATCCTCGGCGGCGAGGTGGATCATCTCCTGGTCGGCCTCCATGCTCTCGGCCATTTCCCGGGCGATGGATGCCTCGTCGTAGTCGTCGTGGTCGAAACTGATGGTGAAGGCCTTCACCGCGCTCTGCATCGCCCCGGTGGCGAGCCCGAGAATGCAGCAGCTGTCGATGCCGCCCGAGAGGTAGCAGCCCACCGGCACGTCGGCCTCGAGACGAAAGACGATGGCGCGGATCAATTCGTCGCGGATGCGATCGATGTGTTCCTCGGCGTCGACCTTCTCCGGCCGATCCTCCTCCAGGGGAAAGTCAAGGTCCCAGTAGCGGTGCGTTTCGATCTGCAGCGAACCGTTGGCCCGGCGGATTCGCATGAGGTGTCCCGGCTCCAGCGCGTGCACATCCTTGAAGGCCGATGTGCCGGGCACGATCGTCTGCATGAGCTGGTGGAGGACGGCCCGCGAATCGAGTTCCGCATCGACCGCCGGATGGGCCAGCACCGCCTTCACCTCCGAGCCGTAGATCAGGGTGTCACCCTGGACGGAAAAGAAAAGCGGGCGAATCCCGAAGCGGTCCCGAACCAGGATCAGCTCGTCTTTTTCCGCGTCGTAGAGCGCCACCGCGAATTCGCCGCGGAGATGCTCGGTGAACTCCAGGCCCAGCTGTCGGTAGAGGCCGATGGCAATCTCGCTGTCCGACTTGGTGGAAAACCGGTCGCCCTCGGCCATGAGGGTCGAGCGGTAGCGCTTGAAGTCGTAGAACTCGCCGTTGTTGGTGAGCACGATCTGCTTGTCCGGCGAGAGGATGGGCTGGCACCCACCGGCGAGATCGTTGATGGAGAGTCGGGTGTGCCCCATGACGACGCCGCGTTCGGCGTCGAGGTGCTCGCCGCGCCCGTCGGGGCCACGATGGTGAATGGTTTCGAGCATGCCGCCGAGAATTTCGTGACTGCGTTCACGATCGACGGAGGAGGCTGAGAAGAATCCGGCAATGCCGCACATGGGAAAGGGTGGTTAGGGGGGAGAGATTTCTGGTTACTGAAAGGAGTCGCGCGGTCGCGTAAACTCAGGAAGAGGTCATGTGACCGAGGTCGATCAGGTTGGGGAGCGCCTTGAGCCGACCCAGCACGGACATGAGGAGAGCCTGCCGAATGAAGACGGCTCCATGAGCCTGGGAGAAGTAGAGATTGTGAGGCGTCTTGTCCAACGAGGTGTCCAGTTCGTCCAGTCGCGCGAGCGGATGGAGGATCACCGCGCTCTCCTTGATGGGACTCTCCGCCGTCAGTTTGAAACGGCTGTCCATCTTCTTGTAGGAATCACCGAGGAAGGCGATGGAATTCATGTAGATGACGTCCAGTTCCGGAAGGTGTTCCCGGACGTCGTTGGACACCTCGTAGTCGATGCCCGCCTGGGTGAGCTGCTCGGTGACGTCTTCGCCGAACGGGTCCGCCATCTCGGAGATCACGGTGACCTTGCCGATGTGGTCCTTGAAGAGGAGGGCCATGAGGAGAAAGGACTTCACCGCCCGCATCGATCCCGGCGTTCCCAGGATCCCGAGGTTCATGCGGGGATCACCCTCCACCGGCGGGCTGGCGAGTTCGGGGCGCCACTTGAGGAGCGCATACCAGTCGGCCAGCGCCTGCGTGGGATGCTCGCCCGAGCCGTTGCCCGCGTTGATCAGGGGAATGCGCAGGTTCTCGAGGATCTGCTCGGGAGCGTCGGTCTCCGTGTGCCGCATCACGACGACGTCGGCGTAGGCGTTGAACATCTCCCCGATGTCGGCCAGCGACTCCCCCTTGGCCTGGCCCGTGGACTTGCCGTCGGTGATCGAGATCACCTTTCCATCCAGTCGGAGGATCGAGCTCTCGAAGCTGGTCCGCGTCCGCGTCGAGGCCTCGAAGAAAGCGGTTACCACGATTTTCCCATCAAGGGGATGGTAGGACCAGATCTCGATCTTCTCGAGCACGGCGGCGAGTTTGCAGAGTTCCGTCACCTGCTCGAAGGTGAACTGCCCCGCCCTGAGGATATTCTGTCCCTCGAGTTCCCGGAGCGCGTCCAGGTCGATGGGGTTCTTCTCGAACAGGTTCGAGGGCTCGGGGCGGATCGCCTTGGAATCCTTCGGAGGATCGATATTGGGAGAGATTGCGTTTTCGGCGAATTCTTCCGGGGTGGAGGGTTCGTTCATGGCGAAGTCAGGTGCGAAAGTGCAGGCGGTTCGACTTGGAAGCGGAGAGAGACCAACAGCCTCGTTGATCACCAGAGAGTCCCCTTGATCCAATCGATGACGAGGAGCACGATCAGTGCCAGCGCTCCCAGGGCGGTCCAGACCAGTCCGAGGAGGATCAGTCCGTAGAAAAACGTTTCACTGAACATGGCGGGAAAGGCTTGTTTTCGGAAAAAGGGAGGGAATCAGGAGACGTTCGGCGAGGCCGGCTCCGGTTCGGGAAACGGCTTCGGATTGATGAAATAGGAGAGGATGGTGAAGACCATCGAGACAGCCCCACCGGCAAGCGCCCCGGTGTAGGTCTCGATCTCGAAATAGAAGTAGTAGCCGGTGGCGACCCCCAGGACGATTCCGGTAAGGACGAGCGCCCGGTTGCAACCTTTCCAGAAAAGCCCGGCGATGATCGGCCAGATGAGGCTGGCCACCAGTCCGCCGGCACTGAAGAGGACGACATCGAGATCGAGCCCGGAAATCGCCAGGGCCCAGGAGACGACGGCCACGAAGAGGATCGCCACCGTGGCCACGCGCCGGAAGGTCCTGTCGGTCAGCTTCTTCTTGAAAAGCCCGCAATAGACGTCCTTCACCAGAAGGTCGGAAGTGGCCGCGAGCAGGGAATCGATCGACGAGGCAATCGAGCAGAAGAGGACCACCAGGATGAGCACTCCGCCCGCCACGCCCATGCCCGCTTCACCGAGAACGTGCTCGGCGACGGCGGGACCGACCTTGCCGGGATCGGTGACATTCACTCCCAGCGGCCCCGCCGCCAGGGCGATGAATCCGGCGGCGATGGGAATCGGGAACCAGAGCAGGCCGGAAAGGAAGAACGCCTTCGGCGCGACCTTGTCCCGCATGGCGTAGGCACGGCTCCACCAGACGTTGTTGTGGAAGACCTCGCCGAAGCCGAAGAGCATGTTGTTGAAGAAGGCGAGCAGGGCCACCGGCATGATGACCTTCAAGAGCGAGGGCTGGTGCGTCGTGACGTGCTCGTAGGTCTCCCCCATGTCGAGGTGGAACAGGACCATCACGCCGATCGCGACCACGCCGATGAGGATGATGAGGCTCTGGATGAAATCGGTGCCGATGACCGCGTAGAGACCGCCGAATATGGTGTAGAGCACGCACACCACCATGATCAGCGACATCCCGTCGAAGTAGGGAATCTCGCCGAGCGTCTCCAGCAACTTGCCCCCGGCGATGGCCATGGTGACGAGCCAGGTGATCGAGTAGACCAGGGTGATGACGAGAAAGAGACTCCACCCGACCCGGCCGTAGCGCTGGCGGAAGAAATCCCCGCTGGTGAACCCGTCGGGCAGCAGCTTCTTGATCCGGATCGCCAGCGGCGCGAACAACATCAGGCCGAAGCTGGCGCAGGCATAGGCGAGCATGCCCCAGATGCCCATCTTCAGCGCCAGCAGCGGCGCCACCATCATGGTGTTGGAGGTCACCCAGGTCGCCATCGCGGTCGCCGCTCCCAGCGACATGCCCACGTTTCGTCCGGCGAGCATGAAGCCTTCGCTGTCCTTGGCCTTGCGGCCCCAGTAGAGTCCGAGAGCGACCCACAGGACGCCCAGCGCGATGACGATCCCGTAACCCGTTCCCTGGTTGATGGAGGTGGCCAGTATCGGCATCAGGAATCGTGGCGGTGTTTCAGGTATCCGAAAATGATCGCCCCCGCGGTCGACGAGGCGACGGCGAAACCGATCGCGAGGAGGAAGAACAGGTGATGCCGATCGATGAAAGTCACCGTGACCTCCATGGGAACCGACCATTCGCCGTCCGCCTGCCGGACGCGGAAATAATGACTGCCCTCCGGCAGACCCGACACGTAGGACTCGACATCGGTTCCCCGGAAACGCACGACCGCGTCCGAGAACGATTCGTCACCGCCCTGCTGCAACTCGAAGAGCGGCAGGGAACTCTCGTCCACGGTTTCCAGCACCTCGGCCTGGTCGCCCCAGACCAGCTTCACGGTACCGTCGCTGGTATCGACCACCGGTTTCCCGGAATGCTCGGCCTTGCGTGCCTCGAAAGCCTCGTCGCCGATGAATTGCGGGATCTCGGCGCACACCGGTGACGTCGTCAGCGCTGCGAAAGAGAGAAAAATCGAGGCTGAAAGTGCGGAAAAACGACTCTGCCGAAAGCGTTCGGGCATTGAACATGACTTAGGCCACCCCTCCGGGTGGCGCAACTTTTTCTTGGAAATCGGGGCCGTCGCGGGCGGTTAACTCACAACGCAAGCCTTATTCGCTTGCCCCCCCCGCGGAGGAACGCGTCATGCCTTCGGCGGGCGCGACGGAGTGCATCCCTCCGGATTTTTCGGAGCCGCTCGCACATGGTCAGCCATGCTCCGGAATCCGTTCCGCTACGCAAGAACGTCGGAATCCACGGTTGCCCTCGCTCGGAATTCTGTTCACCATCCCCGTCTTCCGGAAACTCCGCATCGCAAAACTCCGCTTCGCAACTTTCCCACTTCCGCCATGAGCGATCCCAAGCCCACCAACGCCGTCCTCCGACTCTCGATCATGATGTTCCTCCAGTTCTTCGTCTGGGGTGCCTGGTTCGCCACGCTCGGCCAGGCCCTCGGCTCGAACGGACTTACCGATTCCATCGGCGGCGCCTACGGCACCGCGCCGCTCGGGGCCATCTTCGCTCCGCTGTTTCTCGGGCTCATCGCCGACCGCTTCTTTCCCTCGCAGGTCGTCATGGGCGTGCTTTTCCTGATCGGTGGCGTGCTCCTCTTCCTCGCCACCGGAGCCGCGGAAGCCGGGAACGGACCACTGATGGTCAACTACTGCCTCGGTCACATGCTCTGCTACATGCCCACGCTCGGACTGGGCAACACCATCGCCTTCTCCAACCTCAGCCGGATCCAGTTTCCCAAGGTGCGGGTCTGGGGCACCATCGGCTGGATCGTGGCCGGGTTGCTCATCGGTTTCATCGGCTGGAGTTCCAGCCTCAACATCTTCAAGGTCGGCGCCATCAGCTCGGTCCTCCTCGGACTCTACTCCTTCACCCTCCCCCACACGCCCGCGCCGGCCAAGGGACAGAAGATCGACCTCCGCGCCCTGCTCATGGTCGATGCCTGGAAGATGCTCGGGAAACCCGGTTTCCTCGTCTTCATCGTCTGTTCGGGACTCATCTGCATCCCGCTCGCCTACTACTACGGGCTGACTTCGAACTACCTCACCAACGCCGGCTTCGAGCAGGCCGCCTCCTCGATGACCATCGGCCAGATGTCGGAGATCTTCTTCATGCTGCTGATCCCCTTCTTCTTCCGCCGACTCGGGGTGAAGTGGATGATCCTCGTCGGCATGCTCGCCTGGGTAGCCCGCTACGTGCTCTTCTCGCTCGGCGCACCGGACCAGGTCGCCTGGATGCTCTTCATCGGCATCGCCCTGCACGGCATCTGCTACGACTTCTTCTTCGTCACCGGCTTCATGTACACCGACCGCGTCGCTCCCAAGACCATTCGCAGCCAGGCCCAGAGCCTGCTGGTCTTCGTGACCCAGGGACTGGGCATGTATTTCGGCTACAAGGTCGCCTTCGCCAAGTTCGCCGATGTCTCCAAATACGGTGAACTCGACGCCGCCATCAGCGCCGCCCGCGAAGCCCAGGAACTCTCCTTCGGGGAAAAACTGGCCAAGATGTTTTCCGTCAACATGCCCGAGAGCGTGGATGCCGGGCTGATTTCCGAGACCATGGCCCAGTGGAAGGAATTCTGGATGTTCCCCGCCATCATGGCCGCGGTCATCACCGTCATCTTCTTCGCCTCCTTCTGGGACAAGACGCAGGTCGGTGACGAGGAATCCGGAAGCTGACACCACGCCCCAAGCCCCAATCTCCCAACCATGCCTCGCTGGAAAGTCGCCGGAATCAATTTCGATCACTTCCACATGGGCGACCTGCTGCGGATGGTCCACGACCATCCGGACGCGGAGATCGTCGCCATCGCCGACGAGCAGCCCGAGCGCATGGCCGAGGCCGCGCGGAATTTCGACCTCCCATCCGACAGGGTCTACTCCGAGATCGAACCCTGTTTGACCGAGAGCGAGCCCGATCTCGTCATTCTCTGTCCCGCCGCCGCGCGCCATGCCGAGTGGACGGAGCGGGTCGCGCCCTTCGGCACCCACATCCTGATGGAAAAGCCCTTCGCCGCCTCGCTGGCGGAGGCCGATCGGATGATCGCGGCGATGGAGCCGACCGGGAAACAACTCGCCATCAACTGGCCGCTTCGCTGGGTGCCGGCGCACGTGAAGGCCCACGAACTCATCGAGGCCGGCACCATCGGCGAGGTGCGCGAGGTGCATTTCTACGACGGCAACCGGGGTCCGCTCTGGCACGGGGCCGACAAGATCGAAAAGGAACCGACCGCCGAGGCGAAGGACGCCAGCTGGTTCTACAGGAAGGCCGAAGGCGGCGGCAGCCTGCTCGACTACCTCGGCTACGGAACGACCCTGGGCACCTGGTACCATGGAGGGCGCAAACCGATCGAGGTCACCGCCATGTGGGACGAGCCGGAGGGCCTCGAGGTCGACGAGCACAGCGTCACCGTGGCACGCTACGAGGTCGGTCTCTCCAAGTTCGAGACTCGCTGGGGCACCTTCACCGATCCCTGGACCCACCAACCGCAACCGCAATGCGGCTTCGTCATCGTGGGTAGCGAAGGCACCCTCGCCAACTACGACTACGCCGCCAGCGTCCGTGTCCAGACCCGCGACCAGCCCGCGGGTTTCGAGGTCGAGGCGCCCCCGCTCGAGGCCCCCTTCGCCAACCCCATCCAGTATTTTCTTCACTGCCTGGAGAACGGCGTTCCGGTCGAGGGACCGCTCGACCCGAAGATCGCCCGCATCGGCCAGCAGATCGTCGACACCGCCTACCGCAGCGCGCAGGAGAAGCGGACTCTGCCGTTGGTGGGAGAGCGGAAGGATTGACCGCAGAGGTCGCAGATGGGCGCAGATAATCAAACGAGTCGTCTCGACTTGTTTCTTCCCTGCCAAAATCATCTGCGCCCATCAGCGGCCTCTGTGGTTCATCGCACCATCATCCGAACCTCTCCTGTCAAACCATAAAACTTCGCATTTCCTGAAAAATTCCCTCGCCAAATAATCAGACCTGATAAAATACGGACGACCCCAGCGACTTTCGCCCGACCGCCTTGGCCGGGCGACTTCGTTTCTCCCCTCAGCCCTGAACCCAGCAACCCAACCCACCTCGCCCGACAAGCGGATACCCCTCCCCATGCCCGGCATTCTCGAAGACCTTTCCCTCCAGCAGGCTCCGATCTGTGGTCGCGTCTTTTCGCCCGACCAGATCCGGCGCGGCGTGAAGTATTTCCAGGAAGGCAAGGTCCGGGTCGTCACCTCGAACGTGAACGGCAGTTTCGCGGGCATCTTCGGACAGGTGCACGACCTCAACGGCGGGCCGACCTCGGAGGTCAGTGTCGTCATCCGCCGCAGCCAGAACGACGAGTGGTTCGTGGATGGCAGTTCCTCCACCGATCGCCAACCGAACTCGGAACGCGTCGTCGCCCTCCTCCTCGCCGCCAAGGCCGAGCACGGCAGCCCCGAGGCCATCGAGAACCTTCGCTTTCCCGCCGTCATCCAGTGCTTCCGGGCGGATGTCCGCACCGGCATTCTCCACTGGGACGATTTCGACGCCCGCACCCTGCTTGAGAACCTGCCGATGGCGCGTCCGTCGGCCGAGGATCCCGATATCGAGACCTGGCTGCGCAACTGCGGCCTGCGACGCCTGGTGGAAATGTATCCCTGGGACGAGATCGATCCCGAATGCCGGGAGTGCTATGCCTTTCCCGCCAACACGCTCGCCGAGCAGGAAATGCGCTGGGCGGAATTCCTCGCCAATCATCCGCCTCGCGAGGACGGCATCAACGCCCGGCTCGAGTTCTCCGAGGACTTCGGCCTCCAGGTGATGGAGAGCGTCGATTGGTATGGCGATATGGGAGGCGGCGACGAGGAGGACGGCATCGACTGGTTCGGCTTCGAATGCGGCATCCGCCTCGGGCGCGACCGCATCAACCTGTTGCCCTGCCTCGTGGAATACCTCCGCAGCCAACCGAGCAGCTTCCGCCTTTCCGACCTCCGCCAGCTCGATCCCCAGACCCGCATCCCGATCCGCATCGAGCAGAGCGGCCGCTACGTGGCCGTTCCCGTGAGCCGTCTGCGCACCGTGCTCGGCATCCTCGCGGAACTCTTCGACGAGGAGCCGCTGGATCCCGAGGGCCGGCTCAAGCTGCACAGCTTCCGCGCCGCCCAGGTCATCGCCGACTCGCACCGGAACAACGACGGAAACCAGCTCGTCGATCAGGCGCCCGACTACCTCCTGAAGTCGGCGGAGGAAATCGAGTCCCTCAAGCCGAAGGTCGCCGCCGATGTTCCCGAGGGATTCCAGGCCACCCTGCGTCCCTACCAGGAGGAGGGCTTCCGCTGGCTCCAGTTTCTCCGCGAACAGGGACTGGGCGGCATCCTCGCCGACGACATGGGGCTCGGGAAAACCGTGCAGACACTTTGCCACCTGTTCCACGAGAAGAAGAGCGGCCGCGCCGACCTTCCCATTCTCATCGTGGCACCCAAGAGCGTGGTGCCCAACTGGGAGAAGGAGATCAAGAAATTCGCGCCGTCGCTGACCGTGTTGGCGCTCCAGGGGCCGGGGCGGAAACGCTTCTACTCGGTGCTCCAGTATTCCGACATCGTCGTCACCTCCTACCCGGTGATGCTCCGCGATGCCGACGAACTGCGCGCCCAGGAGTTCCACTACATCGTGCTCGACGAGGCCCACACCATCAAGAACGCCACCTCCGGCATCACCCAGGTGGCCTGGCGCCTCCGGGCGCGGCACCGGCTCTGCCTCAGCGGCACGCCCATCGAGAATCACCTCGGGGAACTGTGGTCGCTCTTCCACTTCCTCATGCCCGGCTTCCTCGGCAGCGAGGAAAGCTTCCGCCGCTGCTACCGGGTGCCGATCGAGAAGAACCGCGACGAGGACCGGCGCGAACGGCTCGCCAAGCGGGTCGGACCGCTCATGCTGCGCCGCACCAAGGATCTCGTGGCCAAGGATCTCCCGCCCAAGACCGAGATCGTCCGCACCATCGAGCTGAGCAAGAAGCAGGTCGAACTTTACGAGGCCGTGCGGGCCAGCCTGAGCCGCGACCTCAAGGAGGAGATCAGCCGGCGCGGACTCGAGGCCTCGAAGATCCTCATTCTCGACGCCCTCCTGAAGCTGCGCCAGGTCTGCTGCCATCCCCAGCTGTTGAGTCTCGACTCGGCCAGGAAGGTGAAGAGTTCCGCCAAGCTCGACCTCCTCATGGAGCTGCTTCCCGACATGGTCGAGGAGGGGCGTCGCATCCTGATTTTCTCCCAGTTCGCCCAGATGCTGGGCCTGATCGAGAAGGCACTCGACAGGAAGAAGATCCGCTACCAGACCCTGACCGGAGCGAGCAAGGATCGCGGCGAACTCTGCGACCGTTTCCAGGCCGGCAAGGTGCCCGTCTTTCTCATCAGCCTGCGCGCCGGCGGCACCGGGCTCAACCTCACCGCCGCCGAT
>JAUIGT010000616.1 GCA_030432615.1 Verrucomicrobiia bacterium | reverse complement strand
CTTCGAATCGGGCTTCAGCACGCCCAGCGAAAGCAGGGTGGAAAGCGGGATCGATCCGGTGACGCGGTAGCGATTTCCGTCGATGGCGGGGTCGAGCGCGAGGCCCTCGCATTTCCAGTCCCAGTCGAACTCGCGATGGTAGCGCGCCCGGTAGTCGAGGACCGCGCCACGCGGATCCACTTCCAGGCCGTAGTAGGGGCGTAGTTCGAGATCCGGCGCCAGGAAGATCTCCACCCGGTCGGAACCGACCACTTTCTCCGCATCGTCGGATCCGTCCGCGAGCACGAGGTCGTCATCGACGCAGTCGAAGCGAAAGTGCAGCGCTGTCTCGGTCCACAGCGCGCGGAACTCGGTCGGCGCCGGCTCGCGCTCCTCCCAGGGGAAGACGAAGTCGGTGAGAACTTCGGCGCGATTCCAATCGAGGGAAGGGGCGTGGTGAACGAGGTAGCGTTTCATGGAGAGGGTGGTTTCCGGTTCAGGGTTTTCGGTTTCCGGTTTTCTGCGGGCGAACCGGAACACTCTGAACCGAAAACCGAAGAGCCTATTCGAGCGAATGATGCTCGGTGCTGTCAAGTTGCCAGGCGATGGCCTCGGTGTCGGGGTCGAGGGCCTTGCACTCGAGGGCGTAGGTCTCGGCGAGTTCGTCGGTGTGGTAGGTGATGCCGTCGGGCTGATCGGGATCCTCGATGCGATAGGGCGCCTGGGTCCAGGGATTGAGGGGAGGTTTTTCGAGGTGGCCGGCCTCGACGAGGAACTGGACCAGCTGGGCGCCGGTCATGGGCGTTCGGCGAGGGTAGATTTCCTCATCGACATGGAAATCCTGGAGCGCGCGCTGGATCTCCAGCAGGGTCTGCTTGCTCTGGATCTCGAAGCGGCGCTGCTGGAGCGAGTGCCGGACCGGCAGGACGATGAAGATCGACGCGATCACGAACAACGTCAGGGGAAACACGAGCGTCAGCCACTTGGAGCGGCGGATCGATGCGGGCTGGCGAGGAGGGTTCACGGCGGGTTCCGGGAGGGCGCTTCAGGCGCGGGTCAGCCAGGCGGTGAGAGGTTCGTGGTAGCGGTAGAGACAGAAGGCGATTCCGAGGAATCCCAGCGCGAGCAGGTCGCGGAGACCGGGGCGGGTTTCCCCGGAATGCCGGCGGACGAAGGCGAGGAGGAGCCCGGTGGGGCAACCATACTTGCAGTAGGCCATGGGAATGACCAGTGAGAGGACGAGTCCGGCGACGGCGACGCAGAGGGTGGCGAGGCCGGCGGACTTGACGAGGTAGGCGTCGAAGGGCTCGATCCCCGCGAGGTCGAGCGGCAACTGGAGGAAGGAGACGAGCAGGACGACGAGCAAGAGAAGCACCGGAATGGCCTTCAGCAGGGGCTTGGCGGCGTCGTGGAGCTTCAGGGTCCAGCGGGCGGGAACGACTTTCATGAGCCAGCGCTGGGCGTGTCCGTGGGGACAGATCCAGGTGCAGTAGAGGGGCACGCGCGAGATCCAGGGAACGAGAAAGGCGGCCGCCCCGAGCAGGACGACCCCCGGGGTGGTTCGCCAGGGAATGCCCGACTCGGCCCAACCCAGCAGCAGGCTCTGGGCGAGGAGATCGCCGAGCACGAAACCGAGGACGACGAAGACGGCGACGTGAAACCACGGACGCCAACGCTGGAATTTCGGCTGTTTCCAGAAGGCGAACAGGCCGCCGAGAACGACGATGCCGGCGAGGGCTCCGTCCTGCCAGCGGAAGCGGAATCCGGGAGCGCTCGCGTTTTCGCCGGGCAGCCCGATGCGCATCCGGTGCCCGATGCTGAGAGCGAGGCATTCGCTGGTGCGGCTGGCGCCGGAAACGGCGTAGATGCCGGCCTCGCCGAGATCCTCGATGGCCGCGATCTCCTCCCAGGTGCGCCCGTTCCAGTTCTCCATGAAAAGGAGATCGAACTTCACGTCCTCGACGTGGCTCGGGGTGTCGTAGCTGTGGCGAATGGCGACCCCGACGACCTTCTCGTCCGGACCGAAAACGACGAGGCCGTCGGTGGGGCCGGAGTAGCCGGTGATCTCCCGGGACTGGGGCATGGTGCGGGCGGCGTAGCCGATTTCTTCCCCCGACTTGTCGAAGACGAAGAGGCCGCCCTTGGGCGAGGGATCGGGAGCGAGGCGATGGGTGTCGGGCAGGAAGGCGCGGACTTCCGCCACCGCGATGGGGCGGTCGCCCTGGATCCGCAGGCGCAGGTGGTGCTCGCGGATCAGCCAGGCGATGGCGATCAGCACGGCGAGGCGATAGAACTGGAGCAGGGCGGGAACGATGCCGGCACCATACCCGGAACGGAAAAGTTTTCCGCCGGAATCGGCTCCCGCAAATGTGGGGGCCGCGCCGCAGGGTGCGACCCTGATTGAAAGGCTGTCGCGGAGCGACAAGCCACGAGTAGCCGGGTGATTCATCGCCCGGATGAAAAGCCGTTCCTGGTCGGGTCGCTTAGCGACCGCTCAGTTTCTTGCGGTAGCGATCGGGAATCGGCGGTCGTCGCCTGCTGCGATCAGGCGTCTTCCTTCGAAGTCTCCTTCTTCTCGTCCGCTTCTTCTCCGGCGTCCTTGTCCGTTTCGTTCTCGCCCTCGGCAGCCGCCTCGGGAACCTCCACGGGACTGGCCACCAGTTCGGGGCCGTTGCTGATCGGCCAGCGTCCGGTGTCCAGGTTGAGACGTTCCGGCGGCTCCACCACCAGGGATGTTCCGGCCGGCGTCTTGAAATCGGATTTCTTCACCAGGGGGACGGCGGTGAAGCAGATGTTGTCGTCCTCGAGCCGCTGGACGTGGATCACGGCGGCGCAGGTGGCCGACTCCTGGATCTGCACGATGTCCCCGACGCGGAAATGCTCGTCCGGAATGACTTCTCCGGGAGGGCTCGGGAGCACGAAATCGACGTGGGCCGCCGGAAATTCCTCGGCCTGGAGTCGGACGGCGACCCCGTGGGGAAAGACGTCGTCCGGTTGCAGCTCGCGGGCGCTCTCGACCTTGAAGGAGCCGCTGACGAAGGTGACGTCGTCGCGTTCCAGGTAGTTTTTCAGGTAGAGACGCTTGAGGATGCCGTTGATCGGATTCAGCTTTTCCGGGCTGTAGTCGTAGTATTCGAGGTAGAGATTCTTGGCCGCGTTGAACTTGCCGCGCGGCGCGGTGACCGGGTCGAAGCCGGCGATGGGGTCCAGCTTGTCGAGCTTGGTGAGCAGCTGGTAGTTGAAGGGGACCTCGGGATTCCCGAAGACATACATGCAGAAGATCCAGGAGAAGGCGTTGAGCCCGAGCAGGACCACGATGACGACCGACCACAGGAAAAGGCTCCCGATATTGTCCTCCCGCTCCTCCCGGGCCTCGCGGGAGAAGATGCTTTGCTCGGAGACGAATTCCATGCGGGCGAGTGATGGGTGACCAGTGAAGAGTGATCGGTGGGGAGAACCGGGGCGGCAAAGGGAGACTCAGTCCTTGCAGGCGGTGCCTTCCATGGTCTCGGGGTCGTAGGCGGG
>JAUIGT010000615.1 GCA_030432615.1 Verrucomicrobiia bacterium | reverse complement strand
GACTCGGCCGAGTGACCACCGTTGACGCCGGGATGATCGAGACCGGAAATCACGGTGATCCGGTCGCGGAAGGACTCGATGACGGAAAGGTATTCGCTCGTCTCGTAGCCGGCGCCCGAGTCCCGCGGAATGATGGCATCGCGGTAGATGCCGAGAGGCAGGCAGACGAGGAGGAGACGTCGCGGGGATTCCGACTCCGCGGCATGGGCAAAGCCTCCCAGGGATTCGAGCCACGGGAGTGCAAGGGGAACGCCGGCGGCGGACTTGAGGAAGGAGCGTCGGGTGTTCATGGGGAATCGGGGGAACCGCTGATCTACAGTTATGAGTGCTCGCTGTTTTTCTGAAGAGGCGATGAATTTGCCGGTAAATGCGCCAGACATTCACGGTTGCCGAAACAACTCGCTCGCCACCAATTCGCGAATCATCGTGCGTAGGCCGCCGCCCGACCGCTTGGTATCCTCGGCCAGTTTCCCGAGGGCGATGTCGTCGGCGAAATCCATGCTCCGGCCGAGGGCGAAGGTGGCGAGTTGGTGGGCGACGTTTTCGTAGACCAACCGATCGTCCTGCTTCAGCAGGTCGCGGAAAGCCTGGAAATCGGCAAAAGCGCCATGACGCGGCAGTTCGTCGGCGGACCCGACCGGTTGGCCATCGACGAGCTTGGGCCGGTTCGGGTTCGCGGTGGGCTCCAGCGCGCGGTAGTGCTCCCGCCACCCCCCGATGACGTCGAAATTCTCCAGGGCGATGCCGTAGGGATCGATCTTCCGGTGACAGGCGGAGCACTGCTGGATTTCGCGATGTTTCTCCAACTGCTCCTGGATGGTGGTGGCACCGCGGATGTCGGGCTCGATCGGCGGCACGTCGGGCGGCGGAGGCGGCGCCGGCGTGCCGAGAATGCGATCGAGCACGAAGACCCCGCGCACCACCGGCGAGGTGGTCGTGCCATTCGAGGTCACGTTGAGAAAACTGGCCTGGGTGAGAAGGCCGCCTCGAACCGTCTTCTCCTTGTCGAGCACGACCCGCCGGAAGTGATTCCCCTCGACACCGGGAATGCCGTAGTGCTCGGCGAGCCGATCGTTGAGCATGGCCCAGTCCGAATCGATCAGGGAAACGAGGGGCTCGTCCTTCTCCAGCATCTCGCGAAGGAAATGCCGCGTCTCCGCCACCATGGCCCGCTCCAGCTGTTCGTCGTATTCCGGATACAGACTGGAATCGGGCTGCATCTCCCCGACCTTGTCCACGAGGAGCCATTGCCCGGTGAAATCGCGAAGAAACCGCTCGGCTTTCTCGTCAGCCAGGAGTCGATCGGCCTGGGCTCGGAGCTTCCCGGGCTCCCCCAGGGAACCGTTCGCCGCCGCCTGGAGCAGTTCCTCGTCGGGCGCTGACCGCCACAGAAAATAGGAGAGTCGATTGGCCAGGGCATGGCCGTCCGGGGCCGCCCCGGGCTCGACGTGGTAGAGGAAAAACGGCGAGGCCATCATCGCTTTCACCGTTTCCCGGAAAGCGAACAGCGGTTCCTCGGTGGCACGCATTTCACCATAGAACGCAAGAAAGTCGGCCACCACGGTGTCGGCCACCGGGCGCCGGAACAGTCGCGGCGCGAGGGCGGACAGGATAGCGGGCATCTCGTCGTCGGCGAGCGCTTTGGCGTCGCGCTCGCCCAGCAGGAGTCGGTGTCCTTTCGGCGGCCACTGCTCGATCAGCGGTCCCTCGATCTCCATCGACCGAATCGCGACAGCCACGTCCTCGCTCTCCTCGATTTTCGAGCCGGGCAACCAGTTGGTGCCGTCGATCATCTCCAACCAGACCCGCTGGTTGGGCTGGAGATATACCTGGTATTCACGAGTCTGCGGCTCGCCCTCGGCGAACTGGATCACGTCGGCGACGGTGGGAATGTCGTCCTTGCCGGCAAAGCCGTGGAGCACCTGGACGCGAACGGGCTCTTCCGGACTGCGCACCGCATAGCCGGTCACGGCGAATCGATACCAGCCCGGCTCGCGAACGCGAAAGTCCTCGCTGGTGGACGGCTTCGTGTATTTCACGGCGATGAGCGCGTCCTGCTCGCCGTAGTCGGGAAAGTAGGGACTGCCGTAGTTGCCGCTCTCGCGTTGCTTGCGTTCCCGCTCCAACTCGGCCTTGGTCGGCGTGTAGCCCGACGCCTTCTGCTTCGCCTCGCGTTCCCGGCGTTTCCGCTCCTCGCGCTCGCGGATGTCGCGCAGGGTGAAACGCGCCGACTCCGTCTCGGGACGCGGCCGCGTGACGATGGCCCGATCGAGAATGAAATCGGCGGCCCGGAAATAGGCGTCGATCTGCTCGGCCGAGAGCATGAGGGCGGCCCCGTTGTTGTCGAAGCCGTCCTCTTTCGCGTCCTCGGGGAAGCCTTCGGCAAAGTCGCCGCGGACATCGAAGAGATCCTCGATGTTGTACTCGAACTCGGTGCGGTTCAGCCGACGCAGGACGACTTCCCCCGTGTGCCCGCGCAGGGCCTTGGCGGCCCGGGCCAGTTCGCCCTCGATCCAGGTGGTGACCGGCTCCAGTTCCGACGGCGACGGCTGCTTTTCGTCCTCCGGCGGCATCTCCCCGAGGTGGAGATTGTCGAGCGTCAGCTGCCAGTATTCGGCGTCGGTCGGCGACTCGATTCCCTTGAGGAGATCGACGTGGAAATCGCCCTTGGCGGTGTCGGGATCATGACACTCCATGCAGTAGGCGTCGAGAAACGACCCGATCTTCTCGGGAATCTCGTCGCCCGATGCGGTCCGCGAAGTAGTCGCCGCAATCAGGACGACCAACCACAAACAACCACCGGCAGCCCGCCATGGAAGGGCGCCTGAAGTGGAACAGGGGGAGTTCGTTTTCATCCGGAGGGATCGAATGGTTCTTGGTGTGCGAATTCTCCGCGATTCGCCTTCGGAAAACAACGCAAACCGGCCGCGGATCCTGACATCACGCTCGATCCGGCGCCCGGGATGCCAGCGAACCGATCGATCGAATACCGCTCATTTCAGCGCTTCGGAAGGAACCCGGACGAAGCTGATCCGCTGGTAGGCGCTTTTCTGGCCCGGATCGCCGTTCTCGAAAATTACGCCGATGCCGCCCTCCCCGAGGCCGACAAGATCGCTGTAGGCGGCGGGGCCGACATGAACCATCGGGCTATCACGCCAGGTCTTCGCTTCGTCGTCGGAAATCCGCAGCCGCAGGTCGCTGCGTCCTTTTCCCGTGGGACCGTTCTCGTCGGGACCGGAGAAAACGAGGCGTCCGTCGTCCAGTCGCCAGAGCGCGACCTGCACCCCCGGCGGGTCGATCACGCCGCCGACCGGGCGAAACGCCGCCCAGTCCGGGTCGCGCGAGTCGAAGGTCTCGCCCCCGTCCGAACTCCAGGCCTCGCCTCGCGTTCCGGGCGCTTCGCCCTTCTGGTCGCGGGTGTTGAAATAGAGCGTGCCGTCACCGAGTTCGACCAAGGTGGTCTCGTTGCTGTTGAGGCCGTCCTCGTAGGTGGCGTCGATGGCCCCGAGCCGCCAGGTCTT